>NZ_JBSHGZ010000007.1:0-110879 GCF_053618075.1 Embleya sp. NPDC055664 | reverse complement strand
CCCCCCTACGGCAACGACCACTGCCCTACCCCCCCACCAAGTCCCCCCCCCGCCCCGCCCCCCCGGCCCCCCCGCCCCCCCCCCCCCCCCCCCCCCCCCCCCCCCCCCCCCCCCCCCCCCCCCCCCCCCCCCCCCCCCCCCCCCCCCCCACGCCCGGATGACCGGGCAGCAGAAGCTGGTGCTGACCCTGCTGCTCGGCGCCCAGTTCATGATCGCGGTGGACTTCTCGATCCTGAACGTCGCGCTGCCGGTGGTCGGCGAGGGCCTGGGCTTCTCGCTGAACAACCTCCAGTGGGTGGCCACCGCGTTCGCGCTGACCGCCGCAGGATTCACCCTGCTGTTCGGTCGGGTGGCCGACCTGTTCGGCCGCAAGCGCCTGTTCCTGGGCGGCATGGCCCTGCTCGGCGCCTCCTCCGCCCTGGGTGGCTTCGCCACGTCCCCCGAGATGTTGCTGATCGCCCGGGTGCTCCAGGGGCTGGCCACCGCGGCGGTGACCCCCGCGGGTCTGTCGCTGCTGACCACTGCGTTCAAGGAGGGGCCACAGCGGGATCGGGCGCTGGGGCTCAACGGTGCGCTGATGTCGGCCGGCTTCACCGCCGGCGCGGTGCTCGGCGGGCTGCTCACCGATCTGCTGTCCTGGCGCTGGGCCTTCTTCGTCAACGTGCCCGTCGCCGCGCTGGTGCTGATCCTCGCGCCGTCCGCGATCACCGACTCGCGGCCGAGCGGGCGGCCCCGGCTCGACGTGCCCGGCGCGATCGCGGTCACCGGCGGTCTGCTGGCCCTGGTGTTCGGCCTCACCCAGGCGGGCGCCGAGGGCTGGGGGGAGCCCACCACGCTCGGCGCGCTGGTTTCCGGCGCGGTGCTCCTGGTCGCGTTCTGGTTCATCGAGCAGCGCTCCGCCTCGCCGCTGGTCCCGGTCGGCATCATGAAGCGCCGCACCGTGCTGTGGGGGAACATCACCGGCCTGATCGCCTTCGTCACCGAGACCTCGCTGGTCTTCCTGCTCACGCTCTACCTGCAGGAGGTCCTGGGCTACTCGCCGCTGGCCACCGGGCTCGCCTTCGGCGTCCTGGGCATCGGCACCGTGCTCGGCGGCACTCTCGGCGGCCGGGTGGTGGGCCGCTTCGGCACCCGCACCACGATCGTCGCGGGCGGCGTGGTCCAGGCCCTGGCCACCCTGTCGCTGGTCGCGCTCGGCAGCTCCGGCGGCTGGATCCGGCTGCTGCTCGCGGCCACCTTCGTCGGCGGGGTGGGCAACATGCTGATGATCGTCGGCTTCATGATCACCGCGACCTCCGGCCTGCCGAACGCCGAACAGGGCCTGGCCACCGGCCTGGCCACGATGACCCAGCAGGTCGGCATCACGATGGGCATCCCGATCATGAGCGCGATCGCCACCGCCCGGATGAGCTCGCTCGGCGACACCGGGCCCGACGCGGTGTTGTCCGGGGTCGCCGTGGCGATCCTGGTCGACGCGGCCCTGGTCCTGATCGGCGCCCTGCTCGCGGCGGTGTTCCTGGCGCCGCGCCGGGACCGCGACCGGGTCTGAGGGTGGGGGCGGACCGAGGTGGGGGCCGGGATCGGCCCTCACCTCGATTTCGCATGTGATGTGCAGCTACTTGTAGGATGACTGGGCAATCCCACGAATCCAGGAGGGTCCATGTCGCTCCAGGCCGCCGGCAGACGTTCGCTCGTCGACGACGCGATCGACCAGCTCCGCGCCCAACTCACCGCCGGAACCTGGCCGGTCGGGTCGCGCATCCCCAGCGAGAGCGTGATCGCCGAGCGGCTCCGGGTCGGCCGGAACACGGTGCGCGAGGCGATCCGGGTGTTGGTGCACGCGGGGATGCTGGAGTCCCGCCAGGGCGACGGGACCTATGTCCGCTCCCTCACCGACCCGGGCGACCTGGTGCGCCGGATCGAACACGCGGACCTGCGGGACATCTTCGAGATGCGCCGGGCACTGGACGTGGAGGCCGCCCGGCTCGCCGCCCAGCGGCGCGACCTCGCCGACCTGGAACGCATTCGCCGCGCCCTGGTCAGGCGCGGCGCGGCCGACGGCAGCGCGGACACCCCGGAGCCGCACGACTTCGACCGCGGCGACGTCGCCGAGGGCGAGTTGGACGACCTGGTCGAGCAGGACGTGGCCTTCCACACCGCGATCGCGCTCGCGTCGCACAACTCGGCGATGGTGGCCACGTACCGCTGGTTCAGCGACTCGTTGTGGCGTGCCATCCGCACAGTGGTCGGCGACGGCACCCTGCCGGACGCGTCGCACGCGCTGCACGTGGCCCTGGTCGACGCGATCGAGGCGGGCGATCCGGACGCGGCCGAGCGGGCGGTACGGGACATCCTCGAGCCCGCCGTGGTGGCCCTGGACACCCTGCTGCACGACCGTGCCCCGCACGACCACCCGACCGAGCACCATCCGATGGAGCACGACGCATGAGCACGACCGACCTGCGGATGTCCCCGAACACCAAGACCACCGCGAAGGCCGGCGGCGGCGCGCTGTTGCTCGCGGGCATCGTGTTGATCGCGCTGAACATGCGGGCCGGACTGTCCAGTGTGTCGCCGCTGGTGGGCGAACTGCGCGACGTGTTCCACCTGTCCGCGACCACGGGCAGCCTGATCACCGCGATACCCGTGCTGTTCCTGGGCCTGATCTCGCCGCTCGCGCCGGTCGCGGCGCGGCGGTTCGGCACCGAACTCGTGCTGCTCGGCGCGCTCGTCGTGGTGGGCGCCGGGATCCTGCTGCGGATGGTGCCCGCGTTGGGCGCGCTGTTCGCGGGCGGCGCGCTCGTGGGCGGTGGGATCGCGGTGCTGAACGTGCTGATGCCGGGCGTGGTCAAGCGCGAGTTCCCGGACCGGGCGGCGGTGATGATCGGGGTCTACAGCGCGGCCATGGTGCTCGGCGCGGCGGTCTCGGCGGGGGCGACGGTGCCGCTGGAGAACGCGATCGGACACGGCTGGCAGCCGGCCATGGGCTGCTGGGCGCTGCTCGCCGTCGCGGCGGTGGCGGTCTGGCTGCCGCACGTGCGGCGCCGGCGCGGGGCCGCGGCGGTCGCGATGCCGCGTGTGGCGGGGTTGTGGAAGTCGCCGCTGGCCTGGCTGGTGACGGGCTTCATGGGTCTGCAGTCGTTGCTGTTCTACGTGTTGCTGGCCTGGATGCCGACGATCCTCACCGACCACGGCATGAGCAAGGGCACCGCGGCGGCGATCTTCGCGTTCAACACCTTCGTGCAGATCCCGTCCTCGCTCGCGGGGTCGATCATCGCCGGTCGTATGCGCAACCAGAGCGCGCTGGTGGTCGGCTCGGTCGGTCTGGTCGCGGCCGGGTACGTGGGGCTGATGCTCGCGCCCACGGGCGGGGCGTGGCTTTGGGCGGTGTTGTTGGGGCTGGGCCAGGGGGGTGCGGTGTCGCTGGCGCTGACCCTGATCGTGTTGCGGTCGCCCGATCCGCATACGGCGGCGCAGCTGTCCGGGATGGCGCAGGCGGTCGGCTACGTGGTGGCCGCGTTCGGGCCGTTGGCGGCCGGGGCGCTGCGGCAGGTCACCGGGGGGTGGACGGTGCCGATCGTGGTGATGCTGGTGCTGTGTGCTTGCGCGGTGGGGTGTGGGGTGGGGGCTTCGCGGCCCGGGCATGTGCGGGTGGGGTGAGGGGTTTTGGTGCCCACCCGCCCGGCCCGTTGCGTCAGCCGGGAAGGCTGCGGGATTCGGGCATCGGGGACGCCCACAGGGGCCTCGCGGCCGGATGAGGCGCCTCGGGCCTCCGGCGTGCGCTCGGGCTCCGGGGCCTGGGCTCGGACGTTGGGCTCCGGGCTTGGGCTGTAGCACTCGGGGGCCGGGCTCGGGCGTTGGGCTCCGGCTCGGGCCCAGGTGTCGGGCTCGGGTGCAGGCTGCGGGCCGTGGCGGTGGGGTTTGGGGCTTGGGCTTCGGGTCAGGCGGTGGGGAACAGGCGTTCCAGGACTACCGCTACGCCGTCTTCCATGTTGGACAGGGTTACCTCGTCCGCGACGGCCAGTAGTTCGGCGTGGGCGTTGGCCATGGCCACCCCGTGGGCCGCCCAGCGGAACATGGTGACGTCGTTGGGCATGTCGCCGAACGCGATGGTGTCCGCGGCCTTGGCCCCCAGCCGGCGTGCCGCCAGGGACAGGCCGACCGCCTTGCTCAGGCCCACCGGCAACGCCTCGACGATGCCGGTGCCGGCGTGCGTGACGTCGACCAGGCCGGCGCAGATCTTCCGGGCGCACGCGGTCAACCGGTCGTCGTCGTAGTCCGGGTGGTACAGGTAGAGCTTGAGGATCGGCTCGGACCACAACTCCTCCCGGTTCGCCACGGTGTACACCGGCAGCAGGGATTCGTAGCGGTAGCCGTCCTCGATCACCACCCGACCGGCAAGACCGTCGCGGCTGACCGCGAACCGTACCTCGCCCAGTTCGGCGGTGAGTCGTTCCACGGCCAGCCGGGCCAGTTGCCGGTCCAGGGTGACCGAGGTCAGCAGCCGGTCCTCGCCCGCGTGATAGACCTGCGCGCCCTGCCCGCAGACGGCGAGCCCCCGGTAGCCGAGCGCGTCGAACACCGGACGGGTCCACCCCACCGAGCGGCCCGTCACTATCACGTGCCGCGCACCGGCCTCGGCGACCCGGACGAGCGCCGCGCGATTGCGCGCGGAGACCGTGTGGTCCTCGCGCAGGAGCGTGCCGTCCAGGTCGGTCGCGATCAGGGTGAAGGTCACGCCTGCACCGGTTCGAGGACCTCACGACCGCCGAGGAAGGGCCGCAGCGCCTCGGGGACGACCACCGAGCCGTCCTCGCGCTGGTGGTTCTCCAGGATCGCCACGATGGTGCGGGGCACCGCGCACAGCGTGCCGTTGAGCGTGGCGAGCGGGCGGGTGCCCTGCTCGTCGCGCATCCGCACCTGGAGCCGACGGGCCTGGAACTCGGTGCAGTTCGAGGTGGACGTGACCTCGCGGTACTTGCCCTGGGTCGGGATCCACGCCTCGATGTCGAACTTGCGCGCGGCGGAGGCGCCGAGGTCGCCCGACGCGACGTCGATCACTCGGTAGGGAAGTTCGAGGCGGTTCAGGAACTCCTTCTCCCACGCGAGCAGGCGGCGGTGCTCCGCCTCGGCCTCCTCCGGCGCGACGAAGGAGAACATCTCCACCTTGTCGAACTGGTGCACCCGGATGATGCCGCGCGTGTCCTTGCCGTACGTCCCGGCCTCGCGACGGAAGCACGGCGAGAAACCGGCGTAGCGCAACGGCAGTTCGGCGGCCGGGATGATCTCGTCCATGTGGTACGCCGCGAGCGGTACCTCGGCGGTGCCCACGAGGTAGTAGTCGTCGGCCTCCAGGTGGAACACGTTCTCCGCGGCCTGGCCGAGGAACCCGGTGCCCTCCATCGCCGCCGGACGCACCAGCGCGGGTGTCAGCATCGGCGTGAAACCGGCCTCGGTCGCCTGCGCGACGGCCATGTTGACCAGCGCCAGTTCGAGCAGCGCGCCGATGCCGGTGAGGTAGTAGAAGCGCGAGCCGGACACCTTCGCGGCCCGCTCGACGTCGATCGCCTTGAGCATGCGCCCGAGTTCGACGTGGTCACGCGGCTCGAAGCCCTCGACCGCGAAGTCGCGCCGGGCGCCGATCTCCTCGATCGTGACGAAGTCCTCCTCGCCGCCGACCGGTGCGTCGGGGTCGATGAGGTTGGCCAGCGACTTGAGCAGCCGGTCGGTCTCCGCCTTGGCCTCGGCCTGCTCGGCGTCGGCCGCCTTGACCTCCGCGGCCAGTGTCTGGGCCCGGGTCAGCAGCTCCTGCCGCTCGTCGCCCTTGGCCTTGGAGACCTGCTTGCCCATCGACTTCTGCTCGTTGCGCAGCGCGTCGAACCGGGAGCCGGACGAGCGGCGGAGCTCGTCCGCGGCGAGCAGCGCGTCGACGATGGTCTCGTCCTCGCCGCGGGCACGCTGCGAAGCGCGGACACGGTCGGGATCCTCACGGAGCAGTCGCAGGTCGATCACGGGCAAAGCCTACCGGGGCCCCGCCAACGGATTTCGCGACCGCGGGGTCCCCGGACGATTCCGGGCGTCCCGTGTGCGACTTCTGCCGAGGAAGTGAACGTGCGGGACCGGATTCGGGTTATGAATGAACAATGACCTCCTCCCCAGGCTGGGTCGGCAGGCGCCTCGACCCCGACCGGCGTTTCGGACTCAGGATGACCCTGGCCGCGCTCGCCCTGCTCGTCGGCGCGTTGCCGTTCGGGGTGCTCGCGGCCCTGGTGGAGACCAAGTGGTCGCCGCTGCTCGACCTCGACCGGGACGTCGCGACCGACCTCAACGACTGGGTCCGCGCACACCCCGCCTGGCAGCACACGCTGCTGTTCCTGACCGACTGGGTCTGGGATCCCAACGTGTACCGGGTGCTGGTCGCGATCATGTGCGGGTGGTTGTGGTGGCGCGGCGCGCGGCGGCTCGTGGTGTGGGCCGCGACGAGCATGCTCGTCGCGGGGCTGCTCGGCGCGCTGCTCAAGTTCGTCTTCACCCGGGCCCGGCCGGACCTGCCACATCCGGTGCACCACTCCGACGGCTGGTCCTTCCCGTCCGGGCACGCACTGACCGGTGTGGTCGGCCCCGGCGTGCTGCTGTTGGCGCTGCTGCCGCTGATCCCACGGGTGTGCCGGCCGTTCGCGTGGGTGCTCGCGATCGGCTCGGCGGTGGGTGTCGCGTTCACCCGGGTCGCGCTCGGCGTGCACTACGTGACGGACGTGGTGGGCGGCGCGGTGCTCGGCCTGATCGTGCTCGCGGTGACCTCCGCGGTGTTCGAGTGGTGGCGTCGCGACGCCGGACTGCGCCCGGTGGACGCCACCGACGAGGGCTTGGAGCCGGAGCTCGACGGCGACGATCCGGATCCGGAGATTGCGCACATTCGCCCCGGAACCGACCGTGACTCCCCGCACGGGCGGAACTGAACGATCCGTCGCCGGGTAAGAATGTCGGTCATGCTGACCGAAGCAGGACGGTTCCTGCGCCGTATCGTCCTGCCCCTCGCCATACTGACGTTCGTCATGGTGGGTCTCGGTCTGCTCGTCACCAGGACGCTCGACGGCGTGTGGCCGTTCACCGCCGAGGACGACCTGGAGCGCACCCTCGCCGAGCACCGCTCGGGGACCTGGAACGACGTCACCCACGCGTTCTCCACGCTGGCCGACACCGGTGTGATCATCGCCACCACGCTGGTCGCGATGGTGCTGATCCGGATCGTCGGCCGCTCCTGGCGCGGCCCGCTTTTCCTGGCCGGGGCGGTGGCCGGGCAGGCGCTGGTGTTCTGGCTCGTACAACTCTTCGTCTCGCGCGATCGCCCGGGCGTCCCGCGCCTGGAGCACGCCGCCGCGACGTCGAGCTTCCCGTCCGGGCACACCGGCGCCGCGTTCGCGCTCTACGGCGGGCTGGCCGTGCTGCTGGCGAGCCGGCTGCGCCCGCGCGCGGCGGTGGTGTCGGTCTGGGTGCTGCTCGGCGCGATTCCGCTGGCGGTGGCCGGGAGCCGGATGTACCGGGGCATGCACCACCCGAGCGACGTGCTGAGCTCGCTGCTCTACGCGGGCGTCGTGCTGGTCGTGATGAACCGCGCGCTGCTGTCGCCGAAGTCGATCTGGGGGTATCGGGGACGACGCGCTCGGCGCGAGGCGCCGACGGGGGCCGACGGCGGGCGGCCGCGGGCGGCCGTGGTGGTCAATCCGATCAAGCTGGACGTCGCCGAATCACGCACTCGGATCGACCGGATCATGCACGACACGGGCTGGGCCGAGCCGCTGTGGCTGGAGACCACGGTGCTCGATCCGGGGGCAGGGGTGACCGCGAAGGCGCTGGCCGAGGGCGTGGATCTGGTGATCGCGGCCGGCGGCGACGGCACCATCCGCGAGTGCGCGGGCGCACTGGCCGGTACCGACACCCCGCTCGCGGTGATCCCGGCCGGCACCGGGAACCTGCTCGCCCGCAACCTCGGCCTGCCGATCGACATCGCCGACGCGTTGCACGTGGCCATGCACGGGCGCGATCGGCGGATCGACCTGGGCATGGTGGAGGCGAACGCGAACGCGGACGGGGCCGCGGACGCCGGAGCGGGCGAGGCCGAATCCCGCTGCTTCACCGCGATGGCCGGCATCGGCCTGGACGCGGCGATGGTGGCGGACGCGCCGGACGCGCTCAAGAAGAAGGTCGGCTGGCCCGCCTACGTGGTCTCCGGTGCCCGGCACCTGCGCGACCGGCGGATGCGGGTGACGCTGACCGTGGACGACGGCGAGCCGATCCGCCGGCGGGCCCGGATGGTGCTGGTGGGCAACGTCGGCGCGCTCCAGGCCGGCATGCAACTGCTGCCCGGGGCCGCGCCGGACGACGGGCTGCTCGACGTCGTGGTGTTCGCGCCGTACGGGATGACCGGCTGGGCGCACGCCACGGTCCGGGTGATAGGCCGGCGGCGCGACCAGGAACCGGCCGTGGTGCCGGCCAAGCAGCAACGGCTGCGCCCGATCGAGCACTTCACCGGTCGTACGGTGCTGATCGAGACCGATCGCCCCGAGCCGCGCGAGGTGGACGGCGACCCGATCGGGCCCGGCACCCGACTGGCGGTCCGGGTCCGGCCCGGGGCGCTGACGGTGCGCGTCCCCTGAGCCGGCCCCGGTGGGTGGTCGGGTCAGATCTCGCCGCCGCCGCGAGCGCGTGCGAGCCATTCGGCGGCGTTCGCGAACTCGGCGTCGGAGGTGCCGCGGCGCAGTTGCGGACGGACCCGGTCGGCGCGCGGGTAGGAGCCGAGGAAGCGCACGGCCGCGCACACCCGGCGCAGCCCCATCAGGGCCTCGCCCACCCGGGCGTCGGCGACGTGGCCCTCGGCGTCCATCGAGAAGAAGTAGTGGCCGAGGCCGTCCCCGGTGGGGCGCGACTCGATCCGGGTCAGGTTGACGCCGCGGACCGCGAACTCCTGGAGGATCTCCAGGAGCGCGCCGGGGTGGTCGTCGACGATGTAGGCGACCACCGTGGTGCGGTCCGCGCCGGTGGGCACGGTGGGCCGGTCCGGGCGCTCGACCAGGACGAACCGGGTGACCGCGCCCTCGACGTCGTGGATGTCGGTGACCAGCGGCACCAGACCGTACGGGCCGGCCGCGAACTCGCCGGCCAGGGCCGCGTCGTAGCGGCCGTCCTGGACCAGGCGCGCGGCGTCGGCGTTGGACGCGGACGAGAACCAGTGCGCGTCGGGCAGGTTGGCCGCGAGCCAGTTGCGCACCTGCGGCTGGGCGTGCGAGTGACTGGAGATGGTCTTGATGTCGTCCAGGGCCGTGCCGGGACGGACCAGCAGCGCGAAGGCGATCGGCAGCAGGATCTCGGCGGTGATCACCAGCGGCACGCCGGTGGCCAACTCGTCCAGCGTGATGGACACCGCGCCCTCGACCGAGTTCTCCAGCGCGACCACGGCGCCGTCGGCGTCGCCCCTGCGGACCGCGTCCAGGGCGACCGGCACCGACTCCATCGGCGTGGCCTCGGCGTGCTCCGCACCGGGCAGCATGCGCAGGGCGGCCTCGGTAAAGGTGCCCGAGGGGCCGAGGTAGGTCCAGCGGGGCGCGGCTGCGGGGGTGGGGGCGTCGGACATGTCGTCACTGTACTGAGCCGGCCGGTGTGCTCGTCGTGCGTTCCGTGGTGTGGACGCGGGGACGCGATGGGGTCGCTCGCACTGCGCGGTACCGCCGAGGGGGTGAGGCTGGGCCTGTGGAAAACGCCTCGACGTTGTTGCCGGTGACACCGGCCCTGGGGGTCGTCGCCGTGGTGCTTCTGACCGCCGCGACGGCGGTGGCCGCACTGGCGCGGCTCGGCCACGGGCGGGCGGTGGTGCTGTCCGGGGTGCGGGCGACGGCGCAGTTGCTGGCGGTGTCGTTCGTCATCACACACGTGGTGGACCGGCTCGGGTTCGCGGCGCTGTTCGTGGTGATGATGTACACCGTCGCGGCGCTGACCGCGGCCGGGCGGGTGAGCGCGACGCGCCGGTTGTTCTGGCCGGCGGTGCCGATCGTGGCGGCGACGGGGCCGACCCTGGTGCTGCTGTGGGCGAGCGGACTGGTGCCGGCGAAGGGCATCGTGCTGATCCCGATCGCGGGGATCCTGATCGGCGGCGCGATGACCGCGACGGTGCTGGCGGGGCGCCGTGCGCTGGAGGAGTTGACACAGCGTCATGGCGAGGTGGAAGCCGCTCTGACCTTGGGTTTCACCGATCGGGACGCGGCGATGGAGATCTGTCGGCCGGCCGCTTCGGGGGCGCTGATCCCGGCCCTGGACCAGACCAGGACGGTGGGGTTGGTGACCCTGCCGGGGGCCTTCGTGGGGATGTTGCTCGGGGGTGCGACGCCGTTGCAGGCGGGGGCGGTGCAGCTGTTCGTGTTGGTCGCGCTGCTTCAGGTCCAGGCGGTCGCGGTGGCCGTGACGATCGAGTTGGCGGCGCGGGGGCGGCTGGTGCGGGCGGCCTCGGGTCAGGGGGACGGGGGCGGCTCGGGCACGTAGCGGTAGGTCTGCCCGCGCACCGCCGAGCGCATGGTCGAGTCGCTCACGCCGTACTCGCGGGCGAGCCGATAGACCGACACACCGTCCCGGGCCCGACGCCGGCAGGCGGCCACGGCATCCGGGGTGAGGCGACGTCGATCGCCGGGTGTGGGGAAATCCACGGGCCTGTGGATAACCCTGTGGATATCGCTGTGGAGAACCTGGGGATCGCTGTGGGTTTCCGAGGTGGGAGGGGTCGTGTCACGAGTGTCTGTGGACAACGGGGCGCACGACTCGAAGCCGGCGGTGAGGCGGGCCACGGCCATGGTGTTGATCTCGACGGCCTTGGTGAGGTCTCCGGTGCGCTCGGCGAGATCGGCGATCGAGCCGATGGCGCGGGAGAGGAGGGCGTCCATGTTTTCGCTGGTGGCGGGCGTGTAGCGGCCGGTGCGGCGGATGGTGGGGAGGACGTCGTGGGTGACCCGGCGGCGGAAGGGCTTGGCCTCGGGCTTGTTGCTGCGCAGGATCAGCGTGTAGAGACCGGACTCGCTGACGAAGGTCATGTTCGGATTGCCCCGATTAATTCCGTAAGGATTTCTTACGCTATTCCCCTGACCTGCGGTTTTGCTGACGGTTACCGTGGTCTTCTCGTCCGGGTCGAGTGCGCCGACCGCTCGGCGAGAGTTGGACTGGAATGCCGGCACCGTGCAGACGTCGGCCGCGCAGAACCAGGGATCGCCGTCGATCATCGTGACGCGCACTTGGTCCCTCCCGTCAAATGTGAAGATCTCGATGGTGTTGCCGTGGCTCATGTCAGCTCCTCTGCACAAGTTCCGCCGTGCATTTTGTCCATATTAATTCCGTACGGATTTGACACGGTATTCGTCTGACCTGCGGCTTCGGCGGCTTTTATGTGTCCGCCGCGATGTGCTCGCAACGGCCGGCGTCGTCCTCGTCCGTGGATCCACCCGTGTCCCTCGAACGGCTCATTGCGTTCGCCCATACGTATGAACGAGCGGGCGACGACCCGGTTACGCGTTGGTTGGCTGGTTTGTTCGCTCTCCGGGGATTCACGAGGTTGGGTGGCCGACGATGGTTATCGTTGATCCCGGTGTGTGACCAGACGACCACGGGGAGGGGTCTTGGCTGGTGGCGGCGGTGGTTCGGGGCGGATTCGGGTGGAGGCCGGGGCGTTGCGGCAGGGGGCGGGGGTGGCCCGTGACGTTGCGGAGGGGTTGCGGCGGGCGGCCGGTGGGCCTGATGGGGTGGTCGCAGGGTGTCCGGGGTTGGCGATCGTGGCGGCGGTCGAGGCGGTGACGGCCGCGTGGGTGGCGCATGTGCGGGCGCTTGCCGACGGCTATGCCGGGATGGGCGACCTTCTCGTGGCCAACGCCGACGCGCATGATCGGGCCGATCGGGCGGTGGCCCGTGTGTTCGCCGAGGGTGGGCGCCGATGGTGACGGTTTCCGGCCTGCGGGACGCGGCCCTGGGCGGGCTGGATCGGGTGGTGGCCGAGTGGGCCGAACTGGCCGCCGCGTTGGACGCGTTGGCCGGGCGGGCGACGACCGGTGTGGCCGGCCCGTTGCGCGCCTCGCACTGGACGGGCGCGGATGCCGACGCGGCGGCGCGGGCGGTGGCCGTGCGGGGCGAGCAGGTCGCGGTGGCGGCGCAGGAGGCCCGGTGTGTGCTGACCGTCCTGGACACGGCCGCCGAGCAGCTGCGGGCCGCCCAGCGTGAGGTGCGGGTCGGCTCGGCGGAGGCGGCGAGCGCCGGGTTCACCGTGTCCGAGGACGGGCGGGTCCTGTCGGCCGACCCGGGCCGGGGAGCCGAGGGGGCGACGGTCGAGCGGCGCCTGGCCGAGCCGGTTCGGCGGGCGGCCGAGATCGACGACCGTTGTGCGCGGGCGCTGGCCCGGTTGTATCCGACCCCGGCGGCCGACTGGGCGGACTCCGCCGCCGACCGGGTGGCCGTGACGGCGTTGGCGGGGTTGCGTCCCGGTGCGATCCCGAAGGGCGATCCGGCAGCGGCGGCCCGCTGGTGGGCGGGGCTGAGCGCGACGGACCGGGCGCGGTACCAGGCGGCGTACCCGGCGCTGCTCGGTGCGACGGACGGGCTGCCGACGGAGGTGCGGGACCGGGCCAACCGGGTCGCGCTGGCCGAGGCGAAGGCCGCCGTGACCGCCGAACTCGCCACGGCCCGGGCCGAGCGGGACGCGGCGGGCCGGGTCGACGACGCCCGGCGGCGATTTCGGGTCACCGAACTCAAGGGCCGGCTGGCCGCGATCGGGTCTCTGGAGGCCGTCCTCGGCTCCGCCGCCGACCTGTTCCTGATGGGCTTCGACGCCCGGGGCGACGGCCGGGCGATCGTGGCCATCGGCAACCCCGACCGGGCCGCGCACACCGCCGTGTACGTCCCCGGTACCGGCGCGCGCCTGGCGCACATCGGTTCGGACGTCGCCCGGATGCGCAGCCTGTGGCAGGCGGCCGGTCGGCTGACCGACCCCGGCGAGGTCTCGGCGATCACGTGGGTCGGCTACGACGCGCCGGACACCCTGGTCCACGCGACGACCACGTCGTACGCGGACACCGCCGCGCCGGCCCTCGCGAGGTTCCTGCGCGGCGTCGGGGTGGCCCAGGGGATCGAGACGAACCGGCATCTGACGGTGATCGGCCACAGCTACGGCTCGGTCGTGCTCGGGCAGGCCGCACGGCGTGACGAAGGGCTGTTCGCCAAGGACGTGATCGTCGTCGGCAGTCCCGGGATGCACGCGACCCGTGCCGCGGATCTCGACCTCGATCCGCGGCACGTCTGGGTGGGCGCCGCGCACGACGACATGGTCGTCGCCCTCGGCTTCGGAGCGCACGCCCCCACCGTGGACGGCAGCCCCCGGGGGGTCACCCCGGACGACGCGGGGTTCGGCGCCAACCGCTTCACGACCGACGGCGCCGAGGGGCACAGCGAATACTGGTCCACCCGCCGGCCGACCGCCCTGGACAACCAGGCCGCGATCGTCGTCGGGAACTACGCGGCCGTCCGACTCCTGTGGGGAGTGCGTCCGTGACGCGTCAGGGCGTCACCGGCGGCCGGGCCGGCCGAAGGCGGAAGGTCGCCCAGAAGAGCACGGACAGCACGGCCGCCCCGGCGAAGAGGTACATCGAGCGCAGCCACATGGTCCGGGTGGTCCCGCCCGCGACGCCCGTGGGGTCGAGCAGGGTCAGCGTGAACAGGAACAGGGCCGCCACGTAGATCGCCGCCCAGGCCCAGCGGTTCCACCGCCACAGCGCGTGGCCGTCCATGAAGCGCATCGGGAGCAGGCCGAAGACCAGGCCGACCACGGAGGCCACGAAGCACTGGGTGAGCAGGTCCTCCGCGAGGACCCACCCGAAGGGTGCGCCGTCGGAGTCGTTCAGGACGTGGGTGACCGGGATGCGCCACACCCACGAGACCACCGCGAGCCCGGCCAGCGACCACGAGCCGAGGGCGATCGCGCGGCCCTCGTCGGCCGGCGACAGTCGGCGCAGTCCCGCCGAGGTGAAGGCCAGGAACAGGCCGTACACATAGCCCGGGGCCAGGCCGAGCAGTCGCGACGCCGCCGCGAGGAGCACGGCGACGACCAGCGCCCCCGGCACCAGATGCGGCAGGGCCCGGATGCGCGAGACCCGGCGCCGATACGCCTCGGCCGGGCCCTCGTACACCAGCACCCCGAGCGGCACCGCCGCCACCAGCGCCAGGGCCAGCGCACCGGTCCCGGCGTTCCAGCCCGTGCCGGGTTCCACCGCCACGCACGTGGCCGCCGAGAGCACGACGAAGGCCAGCACCTGCAACTCGGGCACCCGGGGCTGCGATCGTGGTCGGGCCGCGCCCGGCCGCAGTCGGCGCCGGATCCGCAGCCGGTTCTCCGCCCACGTGCGGTTGAACAACTCCGCCGAGAAGCCCAGCACCGGCAGTGCCGCCAGCGCGGTCGCGCCCGCCACGAGCACCGGCCGGGGCTCGTCGAACAGATCGGCCGGACTCGGCAGGTTCACCGCCGCCTCCGAACGATCCCCGACCGGCTCCGCGTCCTTCGTCGCGGCCACCACCGCGAGCTGCACCGACACGTCGCCGTCGTACCCGGCCCCACCCACACAGGCGACCGTCAACGCGCCCTCGCCGTCCGCCAGTCCGCTCGGCACGGTGACCTCGCCCGAGAACCGCCCGTCGGCCGTCACCGGCACCCGCCCGAACTCGTTCGGGCCGTGCCGTACGGTCAGCGCCCCGGCCCCGCCGTCGACCGGCCGGGCACACCCGACGAACCCGCTGCCCTCGACCCGCAGCGGCCGACCTGCCGTCGCCTGCGTGGGCGTCACGGTCAACTTCGGTTCGGGAACCTGGAATTCGGTCCGCAGCGTGACCCCGTTGTCCGGCATCCCGGCGCCCTGGGCGAAGCAGCTCACGGTGATCGGCCGCGGTCCGCGCGTCGGACCCTCGGGCACGATGAAGCGATACGAGGTGCCGGCGGGGTCGAAGATGCTGAGCTTGGCGAGGAAGTGCCCGTCCCACGTCACCTCGGCGTCGTCGTCCGCGTTCGCCTGTCCACAGCGCAGGTTGGTCCACAGCGTGACCTCGGTGCCCGGCAGCCCCGTGGCGGGCTCCACGAGGATGCGCCGGGTGCGCAGATCGGCCGGCGGGCTCGCGGTCTCCTCCTTGCGGAACGCGTTGATCTCGATCGGGGTCTGCGCGAGGTTGTCTTCCCGGCCCGGGCAGCGCACCACGATCCGGTTCACCGCCGGGACGTTTTGCCCCGTCGCTCCGTTCGAGCTGTAGGTCGGGGCGGGTACGGCGTGCCGGAAGGCGATCGAGTGCCCGTGCGCCGCATCCACCGGCAGTCCCGCGGCGAGCAGGTCGTCGTACTCGCCGGAACTGCCGCCGTTCACCGACGCGAGGTACACATCCACCGTGTTCGTGGGGCAGCCGCTCAGCCCCGAACCCCGGATCGTCACCGTGTCCCCCGGCCGCACCTCCCCGGTCGGCCCGCTCACCGAGGGCCCGTCGGCCGCCGACGCCGCCGATCCGCCCACCCCGATCGGCGCGAGCGTCAGCGCGATCGCCCCGATTCCGCACCCGACCGCCACTCGGAGCGCGGTCCGCCGCCGCGCCGGTGTCTCGTCCATGATCCCCGCCGTCCCCGACCCCCGTGGCCGAGCACCGATGATGACGCCGGCGGGCCCGGCCCACAACCGTTCCCGGCCATGGCCACCCTCCCGGGTCAGGTCCGGCGCTCGACGAACGCCTCCAGGCCGTCCAGAAGCAGGCGCAGGCCGAACTCGAACTCCCCCTCGCCGTCCGCGAGGAAGCTGTCCTGGGACAGCGCGGCCAACTCCGGGTAGTTCCCGCTCGTCATGGCCGCGTTCAGGATCGGGGCCTGGGCCGCCCAGAACTGTTCGTCGCTCACCCCGGTGCGCTGCGCCGCGTGTTTGGCGTTGAAGTGGGTGCGGGCCATGCCGCTGACGTAGCCGCCGTCGATGATCGTCAGGACGGTCATCTTCTCCCGGTCGCTCAGCGCCGCGTCGCCGATCGCGGCGAGGGTGAGCTCCAGGGCCCGGAGCGAGTTGGGGCCGAGCACCGGCCGCGCCTGGTCGACGTTGAGCAGCCACGGATGCCGGTTGTACATCTGCCAGATCCCGCGCGCGACCTGCTCCAGCGCGCCGCGCCAGCCGAGTCCGGGCGGGAACTCGGTTTCGCCGGGGCTGTTGACCTTGTCGACCATCAGATCGAGCAGTTCGGCCTTGCCGGGCACGTAGCGGTAGAGCGACATCGTGCCCGCCCCGACCTCGGCGGCCACCCGCCGCATGGACAGCGCGTCCAGCCCCTCGGCGTCGGCGACGGCGATGCCCGCCGCGACGATCCGGTCCAGGGTCAGCGCCGGCTTGGGGCCTCGGGTCGGCTTCCGGTCCAGGCCCCACATCAGTTCGAGACTGCGGGCCAGGTCGCCGCTGCCGGTGTGGTCGGTGCTCGTCATGGTGCCTCCCATCGTAGGAGTCCCGCCCGCACCGGCCCGGATCGGCGTGCGGGCTCGCGTGACATCGGCCGATTTAAAACTGGGTACTGCGTACGCGAGTCGGGTACGGTGTACTCGGTTGAAGGAGGCTGATGGAAACGACGAGTCACGCGGTCCTCGCCGAGGGCCTGACGAAGCGGTACGGCGCCAAGAGCGCCCTCGACGATTTCGATCTCACCGTGGCCCCGGGCACGGTCCAGGGGCTGCTCGGCCCCAACGGCGCCGGCAAGACCACGGCGGTCCGGATCCTGTCCACCCTGCTGCGCCCGGACGGCGGTCGCGCGCTGGTCGCCGGGCACGACGTGACCACGGACCCCAGGCGGGTGCGCCGGCACATCGGCCTGGTCGGGCAGAACGCGGCGTTGGACGAGGCGGTGACCGGGCGGCGCAACCTGATCCTGTTCGGCCGCCTGTTCCACCTGGACAAGCGCCACGCCGCCCGCCGCGCGGAGGAACTGCTCGAACGGTTCGACCTGGTCGAGGCCGCCGATCGGGGCGTCAAGCAGTACAGCGGCGGCATGCGCCGACGGCTCGACCTGGCCGCGAGCATGATCCTCGCGCCGACCGTGCTCTTCCTCGACGAACCGACCACCGGCCTTGACCCGCGCGCCCGCAACGAGGTCTGGGAGGCGGTGCGTTCGCTGCTCGCGGGCGGTACCGCCGTGCTGCTGACCACGCAGTACCTGGACGAGGCGGACAAACTCGCGGACCGCATCGCGGTGTTGGACCGCGGACGCAAGATCGCCGACGACACCCCGGAGCGGCTCAAGCGCGAACTGGGCGGCGACCGGATCGAGATCGTGGTCCGCGAGGCCGCGCACCTGCAGCCCGCGCTGCGGGTGCTGGCCCTGGTCACCGAGGCCGGCGGCGAGCCGCTGGTCGACGCCGAGGAGCGGCGGGTGACCGCTCCGGTGGGGGACCGGGTCGCGGCGCTGACGCATGTCGCGCGGGCATGTCAGGAGGAGGGCATCACGATCGAGGACATCGGCGTCCGCCGCCCCACCCTGGACGAGGTCTTCCTGCGCCTGACCGGGCATCGGGCACACGAGGACGACCCGGATCCGACCACGCCCGCGCGGCCCGATCCCTCGGGTCCGGGTGATCCAAGCGACCCACCCGACCCATCCGACCCATCCGATCCGTCCGCGCCGTCCGGAAAGGAGGTGGCGCGCCGGTGAGCGCCGCGACCGTACCCGCCGAGGCCCCCGAGCGTCGGCTCTACTGGGCGATCGCGGACTGCCTGACCGTGGTCCGCAACGAACTCGTCCACATCGCCCGCCAACCGAGCATGCTCGCCTGGCAGTTGGGCTTTCCGATCGTGTCCGTGCTGCTGTTCGTGTACGTCTTCGGCAGCGCCATGAACGTGGGCGGGAGCGTCGACTACAAGGACTACGCGCTGCCGGGGATGTTCGCGATGACCATGGCGCAGGGGTTCATGAACACCGCGACGATCGTCGCCTTCACCCGGCAGCTCGGGGTGATGGACCGCTATCGCTCGATGCCGATGGCCCCCTCGGCGGTGGTCAGCGGGCGCGGGGTGGCCGACGTGCTTGGGGCGAGTCTCGACCTCGCGGTCCTGGCGTCGATCGCGCTCGTGGTCGGGTGGCGACCGCATGGTGGGGTGCCGCAGATCCTGGCCGCGTTCGCGCTGCTCCTGCTCCTGCGCTTCGCGCTGACCTGGGTCGGGGTGTACCTGGGACTGCTGGTGCCGAACGCGGAGGCGGCGGGCAACCTGTTCGCGATCGCCCTGCCGTTCGGCATCGTCTCCAGCGTCTTCACCCCGCCGTCGATGATGCCGCAGTGGCTGGGCACGGTGGCGATGTGGAATCCGGTCTCGTCCACGGCGAACGCGATCCGGGACCTGTTCGGCGATCCGGCCCCGCACGGCGGCGGTTGGATCGAGACGCACGCGCTGCCGATGGCGATGGTCTGGCCGCTGGTGATCACCGCGATCTTCCTCCCCCTCGCGGTGCGGCGGTTCCAGGCGCTGGGACGCTGACGAGAGATCTATTACGAAACAATCTGTCGGCATACCTATCTTGTTACGCTGATCGCATGACCACCGAGCCCCTTGCCCCCACCGTCCTGGATGTGACCGGCATGGTCGTACACGCCGGGCACGTGCTGAACACCCGGCTGGCGGCGGCCCTCGCGGCCATCGACGTCTCGCCGCGCAACTACTGCGTGCTCGTCCACGCGGTCGATCGCGACCTGACCCAGGCGCAGGTGGCCGAGCTGTCCGACCTGGACAAGACCACGATGGTGGTCACGATGGACGAATTGGAGCGGACCGGGCTCGCCGAGCGACGGCCCGCGCCGAGCGACCGCCGGGCGCGGATCATCGTGGTGACCGACGCAGGCCGCGACCTGATCCGGGCCGGGCGCGGGATCGTCGACGGCGTGCACGACGAGGTGCTGGGCACGCTGCCCGAGGACGAACGCGCGATGTTCCTGTCCGCGCTGTCGCGCCTGGTCGGCGGTGTGCTTGCGAAGCCGGTCGAGTCCGAGGTGAACGTACGTCGGGCCCGGACGCCCAAGCGCTAGCCCGACCGGCCGCGAGCCGGGGACCCCCGCCGTCGGTCGCGGCGGGGGTCCTCGGCGTATGTCGGTTCAGAGCGCCTCGACCCGGTGTGCCTCCGCCTCCGCGTAGGCCAGCTTCGCCGCCGCGATCTCGTCGATGTGGCTCTCGGACCAGTTGCGGATCTCCGCCATCAGGCCGCTCACACTGGTCCCGAGTTCGGTGAGCGAGTATTCGACCTGCGGCGGCACCGTGGCGTAGACCGTGCGGCGGACCAGGCCGTGCCGTTCCAGGTCCCGCAGGGTCTGGGTGAGCATCTTCTTGGTGATCCCGCCGAGCCGCCGGCGCAGCTCCGCGTAGCGCAGGGTCTGCGGGTGGAGGGCTCCGACCACCAGTGCGACCCACTTGTTCGCGATCAGGTCGAGTACGGCGCGGGAGGCGCAGTCGCTGAGGTAGACGTCGGCGCCACCGAAGGGGCGCAGGTCGGGAGGGGTATGCATGAGGTACCCAGGTACCAGGAAGGTGCCTTCTTCACAATGGTGACCGCCACGTCGATGCTTGCCGCATGACGACGAACACGATCGACACGACGGCGAAGATGCGCAAGGCACACCAGGACACACTCGGCGGGCCCGAGGTCCTGCGCGTGATCGAGACCGCGATACCCACGCCCGGACCCGGCGAGGTACTGGTCGAAGTGCGCGCCGCGGGGGTCAACCCCATCGATACCAAGATCCGGGCCGGCGGAATGTGGCTGGTGCCGCCGTTCACGCTCGGCTGGGACGTATCGGGCGTGGTCGCCGCGGTCGGTGCGGATGTCTCGCGCCTCGCGGTCGGCGACGAGGTGTACGGCATCCCCGACTTCCCGCATCTCGCCGGTGGCTACGCGGAGTTCGTGGTGGCCTCGGAGCGCTCGTTCGCGCGGAAGCCGAGCACCCTCGACCACGAGCACGCCGCGGCTCTGCCGCTGTCCGGCTCGATCGCCTGGCAGGCCTTGGTCGAGGTTGCGCAGGTGGGTCCCGGTCAGCGGGTGCTGATCCACGCGGCGGCGGGCGGCGTCGGGCACCTGGCGGTACAGATCGCCAAGTCGCGCGGCGCGTACGTGATCGGCACCGCGAGCGCGGCCAAGCACGCCCTGCTGCGCGAGCTGGGCGCGGACGAGGTCGTGGACTACACCACCGTCGATTTCGGCACCGCGGTGCGCGACGTCGACGTGGTTCTGGACCTGATCGGCGGCGAGTACGAGGACCGCTCGCTGGCCACGCTGCGGCCCGGCGGCATCCTGCTCAACATCACCAACCCACCCGCGGCCGACGCCACCGCGGCCAAGGCCGAGGCGGCCAGCGTCCGGGGCATCACGGTCGACCTGGACCCGAACCCCACCCGGCTGGCCCTGTTGGCGGAGCTCGCGGAGGCGGGCGAACTGCGCACGATCGTCGCCGAGACCTTCCCGCTGGACGAGGTGGTCAAGGCGCACGAGACGGCCGAGGCGGGCCGCACCACCGGCAAGATCGTGCTGATCCCCTGAGGTCGACCCGCGCCCGCGCGGCGCTGCGGTCGGACCACCCGGCCGCGGCGCCGCGAAACGGCCCATCCGTGGGCGCGATGCGGCTACTCGGTGATCTCGATCGTGCCCGCCATGCCGCTGCCCACGTGATACATGCAGTTGAAGGTGTACGAACCCGCCTTGCCGAAGCTCAGCTTGAAGTCCTGCGACGTGCCGCCCTCCGACGGCGCGACCGGCGCACCGCCGGGCAGGATCATCTGATGCGGGGTGATCCCGGTGTCCGCGAGGGTGATCACCAGCGGCCCGGTCCGGGCCCGGATCACCGACGGCGAGAAGCGCAGCTTGTCGTCCACCCGCAAGACGATTCGCTGCACACCGTCGGCGCCCAGCGCCGCGACACCCTCGGACGCGGCGGCGGTCGCCTCGGCCTCGCTCATGTAGGAGCCCGGCCCGCCCTCCGCGCCCCAACTCCCGCAGCCGGCGAGCAGGAACGGCAGGGCGATTGCCCCGACCCACCGGCGACGCCGCCTCGGCATCGGCTCCGCACGCCTCGGCATCAGCCCTCCAACAGGGATTGACCGACGTATCCGCCCGGGGCGCACCCCGGCGGGACGACGAAGATCGCACTCGCCTCGTGCCGCAGGAACGGGGACAGCGCGTCGCCCCGGGCCAGTTTGCGCTGGATCGGTACGAAGCCGTCGTCCGGGTCGTGCTGCCACGCGACGAACAGCAGCCCCGCGTCCGGCGCGCCGTCGGTGCCGAAGCCGTCGTGGTAGGAGTAGCCGCGGCGGAGCATCGTCGCGCCCCGGTTGAACTCCGGCGCCGCCACGCGCATGTGGGCGTTGGCGGTGATCACCAACTCGCCGTCGGGACCACGCTTGCCGAAGTCCGCCGCGCTGTGCTCGCCGCCGCCGGTCAGCGGCGCGCCGGTGTCCTTGCTCCGACCGATCACCCGCTCCTGATGGGCCTTGTCGATGCCGTCCCAGGCGTCCAGCAACATCCGGATCCGGCGGAAGACCACGTAGGAGCCGCCGACCAGCCAGCTCTGCTCGGTCCCGGCCGCACCGACGAAGACCTTCTCGTCGAACTTCGGGTCGGACTGCTTGGGGTTGTTGCTGCCGTCGATCTGCCCCATCAGGTTCCGGTGCGTCATCGGCTTGGCCGTGGCGCCGGGCGAGCGGGCGAAGCCGTTCATCTGCCAGCGGATCCGGGCCACACCCTTGGCCGCCTTCTGCAACGCGCGGACCGCGCCGAAGCCGACCAGGCCGTCGTCCGCGCACACCTGGACGAACAGGTCGCCGTCGCTGCGGGCCGGATCCAACGCGTCGTCGGGGAACGGCGGCAGCGGCTTGAGCGCCGCGGGTCGTCGGGCGGCGAGGCCCAGCTTGTCGAACAGGCCCGCGCCGAATCCGAAGGTGACGGTCAACGAGCAGGCCCCGGCGTCCGCCGCGACCTGGTCGTCGTCCGGCGCCGACTGCCCGGCGGTGACCCGCGCGGCGGTGTCCGACCAGCGCCGCATCAGCGCGGCGACCGCGGCCCGGTCCGCACCCGGCTCCAGGTCCCAGGCCAAGAAGACCGCCTTGGCCTGGGCCGGGGTGGTGATGCCGGCCTGATGTTTCCCGTGAAACGGCACCACGGTGGCACCGAGCCGGGTCATCGCCGGGCCGCCGTCGTCGCCGGACTCGCCCGCGAACGCCACCGCGCCGCCGGTCGCGCCGACCACCAGGCCGCCGGCGCCGGCCGCGCTCGCGACACCGACGAAACGACGCCGCGAGACGTGCGCGCCGGTGCTCGCTCGCTCGGCGGACGGGTCCGCTCCGTCGGGCGACCCGCTCGCTCGATCGGAGGAATCGTTCGTTCGATTTCGGGGGCTGCTCATCACGTCGTCCCTCACAGGTTCCACCACGTCTTCCACCGCGCCGCGCGCGCCGACCGGCGCATCGGACACGTTCGTCGTCGGCCCGGCCGATTCGGCCGACTCGACGGAGTCGACCGGCGCTCCCGCGCCCGCCGGCACCGCCCGGTGCGATCCGCGCCGTACCACCACGACCAGGGCCAGCGCCGTGCCGAGCCCGGCGCCCAGGACCAGCACGGTCAGCGTGCGATCGAGCCCGATGCCGCCCACGAACGGCGACGACGAACGCCACAACACCGGCAGGTCGTACCCGGCCACCCGCAACGCCAGTACGCCGAGCGCCGGCGCGGCCAACCACGCCCCGCCCATCCGGCGCCGCACCAGCAGCACCGCGCCCGCGAACGCCACCGCGCTCGACAACAGTTGCAGCAGGTTGCCGTCGAGGAAGGCGGTCGCCCATGCCCCCGCCCCGCCCGCCCGAACGCCCGCGACCAGGGCCAGGTGCAGCACGCTCGCCGCCGCCGCCACCCCCGCGAGCAGGCCGTAGCCGAGCAGGGCCCGGCGCCGGACCGGCGGCAGCCACGCCGCCGCGAACACCAGCGCCGCGAGCCCGATCGAGCCGACGATGCCCGGCCACGGACTCGGCCCCGGCACCCAGCGCAACTCGCCGGTCGCGGCCACCTCGCGGTCGCCGATCCGCATCGGCACGGTCCAGGACTGGACCTTCTGCGCCCGGTCCGGATCGGCCATCACCCGCGGTGGCAACCGCTGTTGCACGATCCAGTGCACCCGCTGGTCGTACCAGCGCGCGACCGGCTCGGCGGAGATCCGGTGCCACTGCGGCGCCCCGGTCGGTTGCAGGTTCGACTTCTCGTCGACCGAGCCCCACCGCTCGCTGCTGAGCGGCACGGCCGGGGACTGGCGGTTCTCGAACACCCCGTCGGGGCCGATTCGCAGGAACGGCTCGCTCATGTAGCCGAGCACGATCACGTCCTGCGGACCGGTGTTGCGCACCTGCATGCGCGCGCCGTTCTCGATCACCCGCACCGTCAGGCCCGGCGCGAGATCGCCCGGCGAGGTCATCACGGTGTGGAAGTTGCTCGGCCCCTGGCCGGACAACTCCTGCGCCACCGCGCTGCCGGCCGGCGCCAGGCAGAGCAACACCCCGACGCACAGCAGCAGGATCCGGCGTACGTGCCTCACCTGACCTCCACGGGCACCGTCACGGTGATCCGGTCGACATCGGAGGTACGGATCGCGAACGACAACTCCCAGCGACCGGCCATCGGCATGGACAGATCGCCCAGCCAGTGCCCGGGACCGCCCCGACGCACCTGGACGTCGGCGCCGTCGATGCCCTTGCCCGGCAGTGCCATCGACACGGTCAACTCCTCGACCTCGCGGATCTGTCCGATCGGGTCGGCGAAGTAGATGTGCAACTCGTTGGGACCGACCCGGGCCGGGTCGACGGTGATGTCGAGCCTGCCCTTGCCCGCCGCGCCGCCGGCGTCGAACGGGACACTGCGGCTGACCGGCCCCGCCGCCTCCACCTGCTTGCGCTCGTGCGCGGTGCGGCCCGGTTCGGTGTCCGTGAGCACCGTGGTGACCCCGAGCACGGCGATGGCCAGCGCGGCCTCGATCACCACCGCCTTGCGCAACACCGCCCACTTCGGGCCGCCCGCCGCGCCCTTGCCGATCGGGGATCGGCCGGCCGTCGCCTCGATGTGCCGCATCAGCCAGCGCCGGGAGACCCAGGCACCGGCCAGCATCAGCAGCACCAGGTCGACCTTGAACACCAGGAGCAGGCCGAACGTGGTGTCGAACAGCGCGGCGAACGAACCCACCTGCCGCCAGGCCGCGTACAACCCGGTGGCCACGAGCACGCACACCGATACGAACGCGGTCCGGGAGAAGACCCGTACCGAGGGCACGTCGAGCCCGGTGCCCGGCGCCGGATCGCCCGGTCGCACCACCAGCGTGACCACCATCGCCAACCCGCCCAGCCAGGTGGACATCGCCAGCAGGTGCACGACGGCCGCGGCCATCGCCGGCTCCACCTGACGGCCCACCGACGCGTGGTCGGCGATCGGCCAGGTGATCGCGATCGCGGTGCACAACACCGCCCAGCCGCCGACGACGATCCGCCGGGTGCGCACGGAGGCGTCCGCGAGCGAGGCGATCAACCAGCCGAGCAGCGCGCCGGCGGCGCCCAGGAGCAACACCCGCGCCGCGATCGCCTTGCCCAGCTTGGTGTCCAGCGTGGCGCGCAACACGTCCGCGTCGAACGCCGACGACAGACCGAGCCCGGACGCGTTCGGGCCGTGCAGCATCAGCACCGCGAGCGAGGACAGCAACAGCCCGCCCCACGCGCCGGACACGAGCAGCCAGACCCGGAACCGACCCATCGCGGCGGGCCGGGCGATCAGCAGGAACAACACCGCGCCGCCGAGCACCGCGAAGGACAGATACGCGACCCCGGTCGCGGCCCGCTCCAGTACGTCGGTCGCGGTGGAGCCGTCGTCGGTCAGATCGCCGACGTTCACCCCGCCCGAGGCCTGGCCGATGTTGAACGTGAACGCGCCGGAGATCGGGTGCGAGTCGGCCGAGACCGCGCGCCAGGCGACGGTGAAGGTGCCGGTCGGCAGGCCGCCCCGGAGCGGGGCGACCACGGTGGTGTCGCCGTCGGGGCCGTGCTTGGTCTGGTTGTTGTCCACCCGGGTGCCGCTGGGGTCGAACACCTTGACCCCGCCGAGCCCGATCTCCACGCCCTCGCTGAACCTCAGCGTGACGGAAGCCGGCGCGGCGGTCAGGGTCGACCCGGACGCCGGGTTGGACGACTCCAGGACGGCGTGCGCCGACGCGGCCCCGGCGCCGCCGAGCACGAGCGCGGCGAGCAGCACGGGCAGCGCGAGCACCCATGCGAGCACCCGCCGGCCGCCCCCGCCACGCATCGGGGCCGGGGTCGACGCCGGGACCGGTCGCCCGGCCGGGTCAGTGGCCCGCATGACCCGTGTGGTCTTCCGCGGGCGTGCCCGTCGCCGGAGCGGGCGGCGCGGCGGGCGGGCCGGCCTCCGATGCGCCCGGCGCGGACGCACCCGGGGCCGGCGCGTCGCCGGGCCGTTCGGTCACCCCGAGCACCGGCACCTGCACGGTGACCGGCCCGGTGTGTTGGAACGTGAGCGTGAGCGGCACGGTGTCGCCCTTCTTCACGGACTTGTTCGGATTCATGAACATGATGTGGTTGCCGCCGCGGGCCAGGACACCCCTGCCGTGCGCGGGCACGTCCAGGCCCGGCACGTGCTGCATCGAGTTCCCGCTGGTCTGGTGCAGCATCACCTCGCCGGAGAGCGGGCTGGCCACCGACAGCAGGCGGTCGGCCGTGTCGCCGTCGTTCTGCACGATCAGGTAGCCCGCCGCGACGTCCGCCGAGGAGGGTTGCGGGATGTACGGGTCGACGATGCGCAGCCGGGGCGCGCCCTGGGCGGCGCCCGCGGCGGTCTTGCGGTCGTCCGTCTTGGTCGACGAGGAGGAGCCGGAGTCGGCGCAGGCCACCAGCACACCGCCGATCCCGAGCGCCAGCACACCGCCGACTGCGAGCGGGACGGCCTTGCGGGGGAGGGGGAAGAGCTTCACTTCTTGGTGTCCTCGGGGTGGATCAGCAGGGGCAGGTCGTGCGCGAAGTCGTCGGACGAGTTGCCGTTCGGCGTGCCGTCCGGGGTCAGCCCGCTGCTCGCGCTGTACATGACCGGGCCCTGGTTGTCCGGGCCGAACGCGATCACCTGGGTGCCGTGGGTGCTGACGACCTTGCCGTCGGGGCCGGTGGTCGCCGGTTCGATGGAGACCCCGACCTGGCGGGCCGCGGCCTGGATCCTGTCGAACGGGCCGGTCAGCCCGACGAACGACTTGTCCAGCGAGTCGAGCCATTCGCGCAGGGCCGCCTGGGTGTCCCGCTCCGGGTCGGTGGTCACGAACACCACGTCGACCGTGGCCCGGTCCTGCGGGGGCAACTTGCCGAGCGCGCGCACGATGTCGCCCATCACGGTGGGGCACGCGTCCGGGCAGTGCGTGTAGCCGAAGTAGAGCAGGGTGGTGCGCCCGGCCGTCTTGGCCCGGAAGTCGTACGGCTGTCCCGAGGTGTCGGTCAGCGTGAGTTCGGGCTTGGTCCACGGCGGGTCGACCGCGATGCCCTTGTACTTGGACTTGCTCTCGCGCACCTTCACCGGGGCGCCGCTGTCGCTCTTGCCGGAATCGTTGCAGCCCGTGGCGAGCAGCAGCCCGGCCGCGGCCAGGGCGGCGAGGCGAAGACCGGTGCGGCGGCCCCGGCCGAGGGACTTGCTTGCGTTGCTCATCGTTCTCCAGGTCGTTGCTGCCGGGGGCTCGTGCCCGACGCGTCCGGCGTCGGCGCGGGCCCGGTGGCCCGGGTCGCGGGCACGGAGCACATCCGTGCGGGGCGACCCGGGCCGGGACTTCTCCGCCGCGGACCGCGGTGGCGACCGCGGTCCGCGGCGGGACCGCGAGGATCAGGCCGAGCCGGGGCGCCGCGACGCGCGCAGGACGGCGAACACACCGGCGCCCAGGCCGAGCACGCCGACCACGATGCCGACCACGCCCAGGGTGCGCGCGGTGGAGTCGTCACTGTTGTCCTCGGCGACCGCGGCGACGCTCGCCTTGCCGTCGGCGGGCTTGGTCGCCTGGGCGGTGGCGGGTGCCGCGGCGGGTGCCGTGGCACCGGTCTTGGCGGCGAGCTTGAGCACCGGCGCGGGGTACTGCGGCTCCTTGCCGTCGGCGCCCGCCAGGTCGATCCAGCGCACCACCTCGCCGCTGTCGTAGGTCTGCACCGCCTTGAACACCAGCTTGTCGGTGTCGGTGGGCAGCTTGCCCATGGACACCTCGAAGTCCTCGAACGTGCCCGGGTTGACCCGGGTGCCGGCGTCCGCGGTCCAGGTGATCTTGGAGACCACCTCGGTGAGCGGCTTGCCGTGGTTGTCGATCGGGGTGGTCAGCTTGGTCTTCTCGACCTCGGCCTTCCAGCCGGGCATCGCCCTGGTCTGCACCGAGGTGAGCGGCTTGTCGGCGGGCAGGGTGACCTCGAGCTTGGTGGTCCCCGCGTCGTCGCGCTCGTTGGGGACCCGGAAGGCGACCTTGGCGTACGAGCCCTGGTCGGCGGTGCCCGGCTGCACGCTCACGTGCGCGGCGGCGGAGCCGGCGAACAGCAGCACACCGGCGCCGGCCGAGGCCGCGATCACGGACAGGCGGCGACGCGTGATGGACATGGTCATGGGATGTCTGCTCCATGGATGATCCGGCCGCGGGCGCACGAGGGCACCCCGCGGTACGGGTGGGGACGACAGGAAGGCGGACGCGCGCCACCGCCGATCCGGCACCCGGTGGGCGGGATCAGCAGGCGAGCGCGTACTCCACCGGCGGCCCGCGCCGGGTCACCGCGTGCCGGAGCAGAATCTGATCCGTGGCCGGGTCCGCCGCCGCACCGGTGCGCCGGGCCGGGCCCGGGGTCGCGGCGACCGGGACGACCGGGCCGAACAGCACCGCGAGCACCACCCGCAGCGGCGCCGACGCCAGCGTGATCAGGGCGAACAGCGCCGCCTCGCCGCGCCGCAACCACCAGCCCGTGAGCAGCGCCGCGACCAGGTGCGCGCACAACATGCCGGTGCCACCATCGAGCAACATCGGCCCGGAGCCGGACATGTGGTGGTGTCCGCCGGCCGGTTCGCTCGCGAGCAGCGTCGGATCCACCCGGGTGCTGCGCACGATCGCCTCGGGCGTCCAGCCGGCCGGCAGCAGGACGTGCCCGGCCGAGTCCCGGGGCCCGCACAGGAGCCGGTCGAGCAGACCGCTCGACGTCGAGCCGCCCGCGCCGACCGTCCCGGCGGCCCGGGCGGCGGCCGCATAGGTGAAGAGGGTGTGCAGCGCGAGTTGGCCGACCGCGAGCAGCGCGGTGATCGAGCCGAACGAGCGTTGTCGGCCCGCGCCGGCGAAGGCCGACACGAACACCACGCCGAAGCCGGCGACCGGCGCCCACAGCGGCAGCGGCGCGGTCGACATCCACGCGTGACCGCATGCCGCGAGCGCGGCGCAGACCGCCGAGAACACGGCGGCGCGCACGGCGCGGAAAGGTACGGACACGGCCTGCATGACGCCCCATCGTCTCATCGCGCGACGCGCCTTCGACCCCGGGGCCGAAAACTTTCCGTCCGCCCCGACGGGCGGCCGAGCCCGGCCCCGACGGCCCGCGAGGTCCGCGCGATGCGGCCGAACGAATCGTCTTTACAGCGTATTGACGACCGATCGCGTGAGGTGCGCATACCGGGACCGACCGGCGGCAATAAAACCAGGTGTGCCTGCCCGTCGATGCGGTGGGCCGGATTCGGCCGCAGTTCCGGAGATGTCGAAAGGCCGCTCATGGACATGAGGTGGACTGTCCACCTGCCACGGGATACGGCGAGCGTGCCGATGGCGCGCAGACTTCTTGTCGGCGCGATGGAGACGGCGGGGGTGGATCGCGAGATCGCGATGGAGATCGGCCTCGCCCTGTCCGAGGCCTGCGCGAATGTCGTGGAGCACGCCCGGGGCGGACCGTATTCGGAATACCAGATCCGGGCCGGTATCACCGGTGACTGCTGTCGGGTCGAGATCATCGACGGCGGCCCGGGGTTCTCCGTGGAGCGCCTGCGCGGCCTGCCGGCGATGGCCGGTCCGGGCGCGGAGAACGGTCGTGGCCTGATGCTGATCCGGGCGATGACCGATCACGTGCAACTGAGCAACCATCCCCGGCGCGGTGCGGTGTTGCGCTTCGAGAAGACGCTGCGTTGGCGCAAGGACGCGCTGGTCCCGGTCTCCTGACCGGCCGCCGGCGCGGCTGCAACGGGTGGGCGTGGCAAGGCTGTTCGGGTCCAGGGCTACGATCGGGGCAGTGAACCGGGCCGAGGTGAGGGAACTGCTCGACCGCGTGGCCGCCGGGGAGGCGGGCGTGGACGAGGCGCTCGACGACCTCGTACGGGCGCCGACGGCGGGTTTCGCCGATCTCGGCTTCGCCCGGGTGGACACCCACCGGGAACTGCGCACCGGAGACCCCGAGGTGGTCTTCGCGGCCGGGAAGACCCCGGAGCAGACCGTCGCGCTGTTCCACCGGCTGCGTGCGGCAAGCCGGCGTCCGGCGTTCGCGACGCGCGCGTCGGCCGCCGTGGTCGACGCGGTGTACGCGGCGTTTCCCGGCGAGGCGTACACCGACGACAGCGGCACGTGTGTTGCGGTGGGCGAGCCGCCCGCCACGCGCGGCCTGGTCCGGGTCGTCTCGGCGGGCACCTCCGATGTGGCGGTCGCCGGCGAGGCGGCGTTCACCGCGCGGCTGTTCGGCGCCGAGGTGGAGCGGATCGAGGACGTGGGCGTGGCCGGCATCCACCGGCTGCTCGCGGTACACGCCGAACTCGACGCCGCGGACTGCCTGGTGGTGGTCGCGGGCATGGAGGGCGCGCTGCCGAGCGTGGTGGCGGGCCTGGTCTCGGTACCGGTGCTCGCGGTGCCCACCAGCGTGGGCTACGGCGCCTCCTTCGGCGGACTGGCCGCGCTGCTCGCGATGCTCAACTCGTGCGCGCCCGGGGTCGCGGTGTGCAATATCGACAACGGATTCGGCGCGGGCGTGTTCGCCGCCCGGGTCGCGCGCGCCGCCGGTCCGAAACGAGGCGGCGCGACGCCGTAGTCGGTATCCGAATATTCGGCGGGAATACGAATTTCGGGCGCGCCGCCAAGCGCGCGGCAAAATGCACCGTCAAGGGCAAGAAACCGGTCGCTTTCGGTCGCTTCACCGTTTTTCCGGCAGGACCTCCCGATGGCTGCGAAAGTGGCGGCGACGGGAGGTATCCGCTTGGCCATCGCATGGTTTCAGTGCCAGGCCGGTGCGAGCGGCGACATGCTGCTCGGGGCCCTGATCGACGCCGGCGCCCCGCTGGAGGCCGTCCAGCAAGCTGTCGACGCGGTGGGCGTCGAACCGATCCTGATCACCGCCGAGCGCACCGATCGACACGGGATCGCGGCCACCCGCGCCCGGGTCAAGACCGTGCACACCCACGTGCACCGCACCTGGCACGACGTGCGGGTGCTGCTCGACCGTGCCGATCTGCCGGAGCCCGTGCACGAGCGCGCGCACGACGTGTTCGACCGGCTCGCGCGCGCCGAGGCCCGGGCGCACCGGTGCCTGCCGGAGGAGGTGCACTTCCACGAGGTCGGCGCGCTCGACGCGATCGCCGACGTGGTCGGTACGTGCACTGCGCTGCACGCGCTCGGGATCGAGGAGGCGGTCGGCTCGCCGGTCGCGCTCGGCAGCGGCAGCGTGCGGGCGGCGCACGGGGTGCTTCCGGTCCCGGTGCCGGCGGTCCTGGAGTTGATGCGGATGGCCGCGGCCCCGGTCTACGCGGGCCCGGCGCCGTACGAGATGTGCACGCCCACCGGGGCGGCCCTGCTCACCTCGGTCTGCCGGTCCTGGGGGCCGCTGCCGGCGCTGCGGATCACCGCCGACGGGACCGGTGCGGGCAGTCGGCGGGTCGAGGAGGTGCCGAACATCCTGCGGGTCGTGCTCGGCGAGCGCTACGCGGTCGAGCGGGAGCGGCCGGCCGGCGAGGACGTGCTGATCGAGACGAACGTGGACGACCTCGACCCGCGCCTGTGGCCGGCGGTGCTGAGCAAACTGCTCGCGATCGGTGCCGGCGACGCGTGGTTGGTGCCGATCCTGATGAAGAAGGGCCGGCCCGCGCACACCCTGTGTGTCCTGGTCCCGGCGGATCGGGTGGACGCGGCGCTGCACACGGTGTTCGTGGAGACCTCGACGATAGGCGCGCGGATCGTGCCGGTGGCGAAGCGGGCCCTGGACCGCGAGTTCGGCACGGTCCGGGTGGAGGGCCTGCCGGTGCGGGTCAAGACCGCGATGTTCGAGGGCCGGGTGGTCAATGCCCAGCCGGAATACGAGGACGTGGCCGCAGCGGCGGCCACGCTCGGCCGCCCGGTCAAGGTGGTGATGGGCGCGGCGACCGCGGCGGCGTACGCGGCCGGTCTGCTGCCCTGAGCGTGGCGGCGGACGGCGACGCATAGCCTGGGGCGACCATTCATCCCCGTGTAGGCCGCGTACGTCGAGGAGCAGCACCCGTGATCGCTCGTCCCCTCCGGTTGCTGCCAGGCCCTGTCCGGTGGGGCCTCGCCGCGCTCACGGCGCTGATCGCGCTCGTGGCGCTGCCCGCGCAGGCCGGTGCCGCGCCGGCCCGCGCGGCCGGCGCCGACCACGTCGTCCTGCTCGGGATCCCGGGGCTGAGCTGGGCCGACATCGACGGCCGGGGCACCCCTGCGCTGGCCGCGCTGGCCGGTCGTTCGACCTCGGCCGCGATGTCGGTACGAACCGTGCATCCGCGCGCGTGTCCCGTCGACGGGTGGCTCACCACCGGCGCGGGGGCACGCTCGACGGACAACCGCACCAGCGCGAAGAGCGCCGAGCCGTGTGCCGAGCCGCTGCCGCCGACGCTCGCCCCGGACGGGTCGGCGACCGTGCCGAACATGCGCGCGATCGTCAAGCGCAACGACTCGTTCGGCTACAACCCCCGGTTCGGGCAACTCGCCGCCTCGGTCGCCGAGCACGGCGGGGCGGTCACCGCGGTCGGCCCCGGCGCGGCCTACGCGAGCGCGGACAAGGCCGGTCGGGTCCGCGCCGACTACCGGCCCGACCCGGCCGCGGTGGACACTGCCCTGATCGAGCGCTCCGCGCTGACCCTGGTCGACCTCGGCGGCCTGACCGGCCCCGGGATCGCGCGCGCCGACCGGCTGCGCGCGGTGGACGCGCAGGTGGGCCGGATCGCCGCCCTGCTGCCGCCGCGCACCCAACTCGTGGTGGCCGGCCTCGCCGACGACACCGGCACCCCGCACCTGCGCGCACTGCTCGTGTCGGGCCCAGGCACCTCGGCCGGTCATGCCTTCGATTCCGGCTACCTGACCGCGACCTCGACCCGCGACGACGGCATGGTCCAGCTCACCGACCTGGCCCCGAGCCTGCTTGCGCCGCTGGGCATCGACGCGCCGAGCGAGTTGGTCGGCGCGGTGTACACGCGCGTCTCCGGACCCTCCGGGCAAAGCGCGATCGACGAGTTGGGGCTGTTCGACGTGGGCGCGCAGGCGTCGCGCACGGTGCGCGAGGTCTGGTACTTCTTCACCTGGATCACCCTGCTGCCGCTCGTCTGCGCGGCCGTGGCGCTGTGGCTCGCCGTGCGGTTCGGCCGCCGAGGGCGCACCCGGGCGCGCGCCGCGGTGATACGCGCCGCGACCGGGATCGGGGTGTTCTTCGGCGCCATCCCCGGGGGGTCCTTCCTGGTCGGGCTGGTGCCGTGGGAGAAGAGCGGCGACCCGGCGTGGGCGCTGCTCGGGCTCACCGTGGCGTTCGCCGCCGCGTTGACCGCCGGCGCGCTGCTCGGGCCGTGGCGCCGGCATCCGTACGGCCCGGCCGGCGCGGTCGCCGCGGCCACCGCGGTGATTCTGGCGGGCGACGTGATGCTCGGCTCACCGCTCCAGATGAACACCCTGTTCGGGCTGTCCCCGCTGGTCGCGGGCCGGTTCTATGGCTTCGGCAACGTCGCCTGGACGATCTTCGCGATGGCCGTCGTGCTCGCCGTCGCGTGGCCCACGGCACACCTGCTCGCGGCCGGCCGGCGGCGGGCGGCGGTCGTGGTGCTCTCGGTGGTCGGGGCGGTGGCGGTCCTGGCCGACGGATGGCCCGCGTTCGGCAGCGACTTCGGTGGCGTGCTCGCGCTGATCCCCGGCCTGGCGGTGCTCGGCCTGCTGCTCACCGGCACCCGGATCTCCTGGGGCAGGGTCGGCCTGGTCGCGCTCGGCGCGGTCGTGGTGATCGGTGTGATCGCGGTGCTGGACTGGCTGCGCCCGGCGGCGAGCCGTTCGCACCTGGGCCGCTTCGTCCAGGAGGTCGTCGACGGCGCCGCCGGCGACACGCTCCACCGCAAGGTGATGGGCAACCTGCACTCGTTCACCACGCCGTTCACGTTGCTGATCCCGGTGGCGTTCGTCCTGCTCGTGCTCGCCGTGCGTGATCCGCTCAAGTGGCGCGCGCCGGCCCTGGCCCGGGCCTTCGCGGCGGTGCCGTGGCTGCGCTCGACGCTGATCGCGTGCTGGGTGACCGCGGTGGTCGGCTACGCGGTGAACGACTCCGGCATCCAGATCCCGGCGGTCGCGCTCACGATCGCGGCACCGCTGGCGATCGCGGTGATCGCGGCAGTGGAGGCCCGCCCGCGCGTCGACTGACCAGCACCACCGCGACCAGGATCGCGGCGCCCGCCCACGGGCCGACGGTGCCGCGCACGGTGCGCTGGAGGGTGTCCACCACGTCCGGCAGCGGGACCACCCGGCCCGGGACGTAGGCGCACACCAGGAGCGTGGTGCGGGCCAGGAGCAGCCCGTCCAGCGCGGACGGGGCGAGCAACACCAGCGGCGCCCACGCGGCCACGTCGTACCAGGGCAGGCTGTACGGGGTGGTCAGCAGCCAGGCCAGGGACAACAACGCGGCCGCGGCGGCGCTGTCGCGCAGGACGGCGTCCATCGCCGCGGGCCGGGCCCGGGCGGCGGTGCGGGCCAGCAACCACACCACCAGCGCGCCCAGCACCCAGCCGAGCAGCCCGATCAGCGAGCGCGCCGGGTCGTGCCCGAAGGCGGACTCCATCGGCTTGAGCACCAGCCGCAGCGGGACCGCGAGCGAGACCAGCTTCGTGTTCTCCCGCAGCTGGTCGAACGCGCCGAGCCCGACCGGCAGATAGGTCACCACCCCCACCGCGAGCGCCGAGCCGAGCAGCGCGGCGAGCGCGCGCGGACGCCCGCGCAGGCCCCACGCGAGAGCGAGGACGTACAACCCGAGCGACACCTTCGCCGCGCAGGCGAGGCCGACCAGGACACCCGCGAGCACGGGCGAGCGGCGCACCGCGAGCAGCGCGCCCACCGCGAACACCAGCGCGAACGCGTCCAGATGGCCGGCGCCCACCGCGACGAACAACAGCAGCGGATTGGCCGACCACAGGATCGCCACCCGCGCCCGGGCCACCCGATCGGCGCCGGCCGCCCGCTGGAGCAGCAGCCCGGTCAGTACGAACGCCGCCGCGCCGAGCAGGGTCAGCACCAGCACGATCGTGTGCACCGAGGAGCCGCCGAGCCGGGCGGCGAGCCACTGCTCGGCCGTGGCCACCGGCCCGTACACCGACGGCACGTCCGTCCAGGGTGCCTCGACCGCGCGCCCGACCGGATCCCCGTCGCGCACCAGCGTTGCAGCGGTGTCCCGATACGGGTCGCCGCCCGTGGCCGCGAGTCGGCCGTACGCGGCGTAGACCAGATGGTCGGCCGACCCCATCGGCGGCACGCACACCACCGCGAGCGCGGCCACCGCTCCGCCGACGGTGAGCCGACCCGGATCCGGCGCCCAGCCGCGCCGGAGCTCGCGCAGCGCCAGACCCAGGCCGAGCGCGCCGAGCAGGGCCGACGCGAGCAGCAGGCCGGTGACCGTACCGGCGGCGGGACGGGCGGTGAACCGATACGGCGGCAACCACGACGGCCCGCCCGGCAGCGGTGGCTGGGCGGCGGAGGGCCCGAGCAGCCCGGTCAGCACGAGCAGGCCGACCGCGAGCGCGCACAGGCCCAGCGCGATACACCCAAACGGGTGTTCCACGTGAAACATCGACGGCCGACGTGCCTGGGTGCGCCGTGCGGTCACCGGTTCAGCCACGCCCGCGGATCGCCCCGGGCAGCGCTCCGGCCGCGCCCCGCGCGGCCAGCGCGCGGGCCACGTGCGCGTACTGCCGGGCCCGATGGCGCTGCGCGGCGAAGTCGGTGCCGGTGACCCGGTGGTGCAACTCGACCTCGACCTCCTCGACCGCGAACCCCTTGCGGACCAGGTCGATCGTCAGCCCCGTCTCCACGCCGAACCCGTCCGCGAGCGGCAGCGCCGCCTCGAACGCCTCGCGGGTCAGACAGCGCTGCCCGGACAGCGGCTGGGTCGCGGCGAACCCGCTGGCCCGGGCGATCCCGTCGCGGGCGGCGCGCACCACGAACCCGTGCCCGCCGCCGGCCCGCGCCTGCGGCGGCAACACCGCGATGGTCATCGCCGCCCCGGCGGCCCGCACCGGCTCGACCAGCGCCGCCGCGGCGGCGGCCGTACCCTCCAGGTCCGCGTCCAAAAACAGCAGGTGACGCGGGCGCTCCCGGCCCTCGCGCAGGTCGATCGCGGCGACCACGGCGGCGCCGGTCTCCATCGCCCCGGCCTTGCCGCGATTGCGGCCGTGCCGGGCGATCACCGCGCCGGCCGCCCGGGCGAGTCCGGCCGTGTCGTCCGCGGACCCGTCGTCCACCACCACCACGAGATCCACGCCCGTGATCGAGCGTGCCGCCTCGACCGTGGCCGTGATCCGCCGTGCCTCGTCGTATGCCGGGATCACCACGGCCGTGTCGCCGGTCGGTGTGCCGGTCGTGTGCTCCGCCATGGCGTGATCCTACGAGTCGCTCGCCATTGATCCGGATGACACGGGTTCCACCCGTACTGCCCAACGCCGCGGCGCGGCGGCGTGAAGGTCCGAGGGGATGGGGGTACAACGGAAGGGAGCCACATCGCGGGTATGCTCCAGGAGATCCTGTGATCGCGGTCTCGTGACATCTGCGGAACCTCCGAGGGCCGGCCGTTCGTCGTCCTCGGTGAGGAGTGCTGGAACAGGCGCGGTGTCGATTCGGACGCGGTGCCGGCGCAGGCAGAGACCAACCGACCCAACCGCAGCGCAAACCGCAGCAACGGATGGCACAACGGTCCGCTCGGGAGCCCCCATCTCCCGCCTCGGGGCCGATTCGCGAGGGCAACACCCGTACCGGGCGCCGTAATTCGCCACCCCTGCGCCACCTCGCGCCATGTGCCGCCAAGCCGCCTCGTCATGGTCGGCTGCGGAGTACCTGAGTATCACGCATAGTGCTTCCACGTTCACGGAAAGGAACGAGCGCATGCTGCGCGAGATCCTCGGAAGACGACGGAGGGAACGCACCGCATTGATGTCGGCCGTGCTGACGTGTGCGAGATGGCGCTGGCCCGTGGTTCCCGGCGTCGGATATGACCGCTGGTCGGGCGTGTGTCGATGTGGTGCGACCGATTGCCGTGTGCCGGGCGCCCATCCGGGTGAACCTCCCCTGCTCGCGGCCACCTGTGATGAACGCATGGCGCGTTGGTGGTGGCAGCAGTCACCGGACGCGTCGGTGATCCTGGCGACGGGTGGGCGGGTGGCGGCGTTGAGTGTGCCGTCGGAAGCCGGTGCCCGCTCGCTCGACCAACTCGCCCGGCTCGGTGTGCGTACCGGACCGGTCGTCGCCGCGCCGGGCCGCTACGCGTTCCTGGTCGAGCCCTACGAGTTGGGCGAACTGGGTGACCTGCTGGACCGATACGGACTCGATCGGTACGGCATGGTGCCCTCGACCCTGCGCTTCCACGGCGACGGCGGCTATCTCGCGCTGCCGCCGTCGCGGGTGCAGGGCGGCCAGTTGCGCTGGGCCCGACCACCGGCGCCGTCGGGTGATCCGACGGCGGGCGGGCCGTGGTTGCCCGCCGTGGCGGACCTGGTCCGCACGCTGGTGGACACCTGCCAACACGCCGAGCCCAGAGCCTGATCCGTACAGTCGACCCGTACAACCCGATCCGTACAGCCCGATCCGCGGAGCCCGAACCCGGGTGCGAAAAGGGCGCGCCGTCACGCGGTGGAGTGATCGTTGTGGCGTAACCGCAACATGTGGTGATCGCTGCACGTCGTGGCGGCGCGATAGGCTCGGCGCGCCGATCATTCCGGCCCCGTTCCGCACCGAAGTCCCGCTCGTCGGGCCGGATGTGGAAGGGGGCTTCGCGCGCTAGGAGACACCATGCAGCGCCCACGCACCGGTCACGTCCGCACCGTGGCCCTGGGCGCGGTCGTGGGCCTGTGCCTCGTCGTCCCGCTCGCCGCCGCCTCCGCGGACTCGGTGGGCCCGGACAAGGGCCGCCACACCGCCGACTCGGGACCGAGCACCCGCCCGAGCGCGAACAAGGCCGCCGACTTCGGCAACGGTGTCGCCGAGAGCGACCGTTCCGGCTCGGCCGGACTGCTGGAGTTGCTCGGCGGCAAGCCCGCCGCCAAGTCCGGTACACCCGCGGCCACTTCGCCGGCCGCCGGCACGGAGAGCGTGTGCGGCAAGGCGATCGACGGTCCCAAGGGCGTCCGTGCGCAGACCTGTGTCGAGCGCGACGGCTCGGAGGCCTGGGGCCGGGTCTACTACCGAAACCCCACGCCCGACCCGCTGTTGTTGGTGATGAGCGTGCTCCAGCCCGGCGGCACCACGCTGCGGGTGACCTGCACGGTCGAGCCCAAGGACACCGAGGGTCGCTGCGACAGCCCGCGCGTGCGCACCGCCAAGAGCCTCGACGGCTGGTCCGCGGTGGCCGAGTTGGCCTCCAAGGACGGCCTGAACAAGCTGCTCCGTGCGGGGTCGGCGACCGCTCAACGCTGACCCGCGGCACCGCGGCACGCCGGTCCGGCGGCACGCCGAAAACGACCGGGGCAGTGACCGACGAATGCGGAGAATTCACCGGGAAACGGTGGAAAAAATTCCGGTCGGTCTATGCGGAAAGCGCGCGGCGCGAAAGCGGAAAAGGCCCGGAAAATCGAAGGGCCCGGCCGCTGAAGACGGGGGATGCATCAGCGACCGAGCTGCTTCAAAGGTAACAACAAGCCGGCGGATCTCCAATCCGGGGCCCTCCTCGGCCGGTCGTGACCGAGCCCGCACGCCCGATTGCCGGGCGTGCGGGTGATTTTCGGTCCGGCGCCGACACGGGCACGCCGGCCGGATCCGGTCCGCTATCGACCGGCCGGAACCATCTCCTCGCGCGGGTCCTCCTTGGTGCCCGGCGAGTCGCCGACGGGCCGCTCGGGCGGGTCCACCGCCACGTGCGGCAACACCCGGTCGAGCCATCCGGGCAACCACCAGTTGGCGCGGCCGAGGAGGTGCATCAGGGCGGGGACGAGCAACATGCGCAGGATGAACGCGTCCAGCGCGACCGCGCCCGCCAAGCCGAGCCCGGCCATCATCGCGCCGCGGTCGCCGCTGAGCACGAACGAGGAGAACACGAAGATCATGATGAGCGCGGCCGAGTTGATCACCCGCCCGGTGCCGGCCTGACCCACGCGTACCGCCCGGGCGTTGTCGCCGGTGTGCAGCCACTCCTCGTGCATCCGGCTGACCAGGAAGACCTGGTAGTCCATCGACAGCCCGAACAGCAGCGGCAGCATGATGACCGGCAGGAAGGAGATGATCGGCCCCTCCTTGCCCAGCCCGAGCAGGTCCATCCCCCAGCCCCACTGGAAGATCGCGACCAGCAGGCCGAACGACGCGCACGCGGCGATCAGGTTCATCAGCGCGCCGGTCAGCGGTACCAGCACGCTGCGGAAGGCGATCAGCATCAGCAGCGCGCCCAGCCCCACGATCAGGGCGATGAACCCCGGCATACGGTCGCCGACCACGGCGGCGAAGTCCTTCTGCAACGCGGTCTCGCCACCGATGTGCACCTTCAGCGTGCTGCCCTCGGCGGCGGTGGGCACGGTGCGGTCGCGCAGGGTGTCGATCAGCTTGTCGGTGGCCTCGGCCTGCGGCGAGGTCGACGGCACGACCTGGATGGCCCGGGTCTCGGCGGCGAGGCCGCCGGCGTCGGCGGGCACCGGCGCCTCGACCACACGCACCACGCCGGGGGTGCGGCGGACGTCGGCGATCAGCGCGTCCAGCGCCTGCCGGTCCTGCGGACCGTGCAGCTCGGCGACCATCAGCAGCGGGCCGTTGAAGCCCGGACCGAAGCCCTCGGCGAGCATGTCGTAGGCCTGTCGCACGGTCTGGGAAGTGGGCTGATTGCCCTGGTCGTTGGCGCCGAGCCGGAGCGACAGGGCCGGGATCGCCAGCAGCCCCATGACCACCAGCGCGACCAGACCCAGGATGCGGGGGCGACGCTGCACCAGGCGGGCCCAGCGCGCCGCGGTGCGCCCGACCTCCTCGCCCGGCAGGGCGGCGCCGGCCGCGGACCGCGCGGCCAACTGCCGGCGTTCGCGGCGGCTGAGCACACGCGGGCCGAGCAGGCCGAGCAGCGCGGGCAGCAGGGTGGAGGAGGCGAGCACGGTGAGCACCACGACGAGCGTGGTGCTGATCGCGATGCCGTCGAACAGGGTGATGTCGACGGTGAACAGCGCGAGCAGCGCGACGCACACCGTGCCGCCGGCGAACACCACGGCCCGGCCGGAGGTGTCCAGCGCGCGCACCGCCGCCTCCTCGGGCGTGAGCCCCGCCTTGAGGCCGTTGCGATGCCGCGTCACGATGAACAGGGCGTAGTCGATGCCCACGCCGAGCCCGATCAGGCTGCCAAGGAGCGTCGCGGTCTCGGGGATGTCGGTGACGTGGCTGAGCAGGATCACCGACGCGATCCCGGTACCGACCGCGAACACCCCGCTTATCAGCGGGAGCAGCATTGCGAACAGGGATCCGAAGGCGAGGAAGAGGATGACGCCCGCCGCGACCACACCCACCGTCTCGGCGAGTCCGGCCGGCGGTTCCTGAGCGGCCTCGATCGCGGGTCCGCCGAGTTCGACGCGCAGTCCGGGCGCCCGAGCCGCCTCGGCGCGGTCGATCAGGTCCTTGAGATTTCCGGTCTCCAGCTCGAACTGCTGCTTGACGAAGGTGACCTGGGCGAACGCGATCCGGCCGTCCTTGCTGACCTGGCCGGCGCCCTCCGCGTCGTACGGGCCGACCACCCGGCCGACGTCGGGCATCCGCGCGATGTCGGCGAGCAGCGCGGTCATCCGGTCGCGGACCGCGGCGTCGTGCACGCTGCCCCGCTCGGTCTGCCACACCACGTTGTCCACATCGCCGGAGGCGTCGGGGAAGGCCTTCTGCAGGCGCTCGTACGCGGTCGAGGACTCGGTCCCGGGGATCTTGAACACGTTGGAGTACGCGCTGCCCGCAGCCGCGCTCGCCGCGACCGTGCCGAACAGCGCGGCCGTCCACAGCAGCAGCACCGTCCACCGATGTTTGAGACACCATCGCGCCCAGGCGGCCATGGTCGATTCCTTCCTCGTGCGGGCCTCGCGGCCCGGTCGTGCGTCCTGGGCCCAGACTGGTTCGGCGCGATGGGTCGCCCGGCGGGCGCACGGTCGACTCACAGGAAGCTCTCAAGCTGTCCCATGGGGTTCCGCAAACTTCCCCCGGATACTGGGCACATGAGCAGCAGTCAGCCGCGCGCGGGCGCCACGGTCCTGGTCGTCGAGGACGAGCCGAGCATCGCCGACGTCCTGGCGATCACCCTGCGCTTCCACGGGTTCGAGGTGGTCACGGCCGACGGTGTGCACGCGGCGCTGGCCGCGGCCCGGACGGCGCGGCCCGACGTCGTGCTCCTCGACATCTCGCTTCCCGACGGTGACGGACGCCAGGTGTGCCGCGTGTTGCGCGCCGAACGACCGGAGATCGCGGTCGTGTTCCTCACCGCCCGGGATTCGCCCGCCGACGTGGTCAAGGGGCTCACCCTCGGCGGCGACGACTACATCACCAAGCCGTTCAACGTCGACGAGTTGGTCGCCCGCACGCGTGCGGTGCTGCGGCGCACCCGGCCGACGCCGGACGAGAGCACGCCGCCGCCCCCGCCGCCCGTACTGCGGCACGGTGACCTGGAGTTGGACGAGGCGACGTACACCGCGCGCCGGGGCGGGCGCGGCGTGGAGCTGACCCCGACCGAGTTCGCGCTGCTGCGCCACCTGATCCGGCACGGCGACCGGATCGTGCCGAAGGAGCAACTGCTGCGCGAGGTGTGGCGGTACGAGCACATGGTGGAGTCGACGGTGGTGGAGACGTACATCTCCTACCTGCGCCGCAAGCTCGACCCGCTCGTGCCGGACGGGCCGCCGCTGATCACCACACGGCGCGGCGTGGGGTACGGGCTGCGCCGGACGGCGGACCGCGGGGCATGAGCGGCGGGCGCGGGAAAGAGAGCTGCAACGAGATCGTGCCGCCGGGTTCGCGGGGGCGGGGGTTCCTGCGCCGGGCCCGGCAGCGTCCGCACATCGTTGCCATGCGGGCGCACCTGGCGCTGAGCAGCATCGCGGTGCTCGCGATCGGGCTGGCGCTGCTGATCTGGTTCAGCATGATGGGCATTCGGCACTACCTGGAGTCCCGCGTCGACGAGGACCTGACCGCAGGCCGGACCGGCATCGAGCGCACCGGTCTGAACACCGCGCAATTGTCCGTACTCGCCTCGACCGCGAGTCTGCGTGAGGTGCTGATGTCGGCCGGTCTCGACGGCAAGACGTTCGCGCTGGTGGACGAGCGGGGCGTGGCCCTGCCGGTCGGCGACCGCATGCCCGACGCCATGCAGCGGGCCCTGGCGGCGGTGGTCCGGGATCCGGGCGCCCCGGCGTGGCACGACAAACCGCGTGCCGTCTCGCTCGCGGGTGAGCACTACCGGGTCGTCTCGGCCCGCCTCGGCGACGGCCACTACATCCTGCTGGCCCGCTCGACCGAGGACGTCGACGGTGTGGTGGACAAGGTGGTCCACTTCGAACTGTTGGCCGGAGGCGCCCTGTTGGTGCTGCTGGGCGCGTTCATGTACTTCGGTGCCCGGTGGCGGCTGCGACCCCTGGAGGACATGGTCGAAACCGCGTCGGGCATCGCCGAGGGTGGCCCGGACCGGCCCGACCTTTCCGCGCGTGTGGGTACGCGCAAACGTTCGTTCAGCGAGGTCGAGCAGCTGCGGACCGCGTTGAACGCGATGTTGCAGCAGGTCGAGTCGGCGTTCGAGATCCGCGAGCACGCGGCGTCGCACCTCAAGCGGTTCGTGGCCGACGCGTCCCACGAGCTGCGTACGCCGCTGGCGGCGATTCGCGGCTACCTGCAGCTGTACGAGAAGGGCATGCTGGCGTCGGAGGAGGAGCGCACCCGGGCCCTGGGCCGGATGGCGGCCGAGGCCGAGCGCATGGCCCGGCTGGTGGACGAACTGCTGGCGCTGGCCCGGCTGGACCAGCGTCCGCGGTTGTTGTCGCGGCCGATCGACCTGGTGGGCGTGGTGCGCGACGCGGTCGCCGACCTGAGCGCGCAGCAGCCGGACCGGCCGGTGCACGTGGACACACCCGAGGTGTGTGTGGCGCTTGCCGACGAGACGACGCTGCGCCAGATCGTCGGCAATCTGCTGGCCAACGTGCGCACACATACGCCGGTGTCCGCGGCCGTGCACGTGTCGGTGTCCGACGGCGAGGGCGAGGGCGAAGGCAAGGGCGACGGCGGGGAGCGGCGGGTCGTGTTGCGGGTGCGCGACGAGGGGCCGGGGATGCGGCCGCAGGACGCCGAGCGCATCTTCGACCGCTTCTTCCGGGCCGCGCGGGAGCACGGTGCGAACGGTACGGCGGGCGGCGCCGGCGCGGCCACGGGCAGTGGTCTCGGCATGGCCATCGTGTGGGCGGGCGTGGCCGCCAACCGGGGCGAGGTGCGGATCGAGACCGCGCCGGGGGCGGGCCTGACGGTCGTGGTCGAGCTGCCGGCGGCGGCCGTGGAGGCACGGTCGGAGGACGGCGGGGCGTCGTCCGGGACGAAGGCGGAGGCTGCCGCGGTGAAGGGCGAGGGGGCCGGGGGGAAGGGCACGGTCGTGGGCTCGCCGTCGCTGGTGCCCCGAGTCGCAAAATCCGGCTGAGCCCCCAACCGAGTTCGGCGTGGTGGGCCGCGGATGTGCCCGAGTACCCGGATCGGGGTCGATCCGGGTACTCGGGTAGGGGTTTGCCTCGGGTCAGTTCAGGGTGATCTGGCGGTTCAGCAGACCGTTGCGGGCGCTGCGCTGACGCGGCGTCAGCGGGCTGGTGTCGGCCATCGCCGCGGCCAGACGCTCGCCGAATTCGCGGGCCGGCTTCTCCACGTCCTCGGCGGACATCGAGGTCGGCAGGTCCCACACCGGGACGAGCAGCCCGTGCGCGCGGAACGAGCCGACGAAGCGGGTGCCCTCGCCCAGGCTCGACTCGCCGGCCGCGTGCAGCCGGGCGATCGCGTCGAGCAGTTCCTCCTCCGCGTGCGGCATCACCCAGCGCAGGTGGTTCTTCTCGGTGGTGCCGCACCAGTACGCGGCGTCGACCGAGGTCAGCCGTACGGTCGGCATCGCCGCGGCGTTCGCCCGCTCCAGCGACGCGCTCACCTCGGCGTTCATCGCGGTCGGGTCGTCCACCCAGAAATCGAAGCCCTGGTGGACGGTGATCTCCAGCGGGTGGGACAGGTCGAGCAGGTCCTGGAGGCGGTCGCCCGACTCGGGCAGCGGGCCGGGGGCCACCGACGTGCCGTCCTCCTGCGCGAGCGCGCGCTCCAGCGCGTGCGCCAGGTCCCGGGAGACGTCGCCCGAACTGGTGTGCGTCTGCAGGCCGACCAGGATGTTGCCGTCGGCGCGCCGCAGCGCGGGCCAGGCCATCGGCAGCACGGTCGCAAGCGTGACGGTTTGCTCGGCGTGCTCGCCGGTGAGCTTGAGCTGTGCGGTCGCGGCCGGGACCAGCTCGCGCAGCGCGATCCAGTCGCACTCGTTCGGCAGTCCCTGGAAGGGACGCAGGACGAGTGTCTCGGCGGCGGAGGCCGCCTCGCGCCCGTGACACGCCTTGTACCGGCGGCCCGAATTGCACGGGCAGGGTTCGCGACCGCCGACGGCCGGGACGGATCCCGTGGCGGCTGCGGTCTGGGTCTTGTTGCCGGTGTGGCCCTTCAGCGCGGCCTTCTTGCCCATGCTGCGGTCTCTCCGCCTCGGTGTCGGGGGGATGGTGGTCGACGACTCACCGGATCCGAGGGTACTGAGTTCCGCGGGCATGGGGTGACGCTCGAACACGCGGCCGACGGGGGTGGGTGGTCGGGACGGTCGGGGGCGGGCGGGCCGGCCGGGCGAGTCAGTCGAGGGGGTCCACCGCGTCCAGGTCGAATTCGTCCCACAGGCGGTCGGCGGCGCTCGACTCGATCGGGACCAGCGCCCACACGGTGACCTCGTCGGGGGTGCCGCGCACTCCCCAGTCGGCGGCGAGGGTGCCGATGATCGACAATCCTCGGCCGCCGTGCGCGCTCAGGGACGGACTGGCCTGGCGCGGGCGGGTCGAGCTGCCGCCGTCGGTGACCTCGATGGCGAGGAGGCCGTCGGGGCGCACCCACCACGCGGCGCGGACGTTGCCGGAGGGCAGCGCGCGAGCGTGCCGCAGCGCGTTGCTCAACAATTCGGAGAGGATCAGCACCGCGTCGTCCACGACGCCCCGGGCGATGCCGCGGTCGTCGAGGTCGGTGGCGAGACGGTGCCGAGCCGCGGACACCCCGACCGGAGCGTGCGGTACCAACACCGCCGCTGAATCGGGCACCCCACGGGCCACGACCATTGCCACCCCCGGCCTCCTTCGTGCACACGCCTGCCTCGCGCACATCTCTCGCGCGTCGGGCTTGAGATGCCCGATGCCGGCGGACGGGAAACGGCGGCGCGCCACGCGCTCCGACTCGCCCAGGGGCGTATAGGGGTATGCGATCCCGCCAAGTCGGATATAACGCCGCGAAAGGCTACCAGCGTACGCCCCCCAATGGGGCTAACCGGACACTTGGGCCAGGACCTGTCGTGGCCGATTCGTGATGATGGCATCCACGCCGAGTCGCAGGCACAGCTCGACGTCCTCGGGGGTGTCCACGGTCCACACGTGCACCCGGTGCCCGGCCCGGTGCAAGCGGGCGACGTAGCGCGGATGGGCCCGGACGATGTCGATGCTGGGGCCGGCGATCCGCACCTCGCGGGGCAGCGTGCCGTCGCGGTAGAGCAGCGGGACGTGCTCCATCAGGAACACGGTGGGCAGCGAGGGCGCCATCAGCCGCATCCGGCGCAGGGACAGCTGGGAGAAGCTCATCACCCGGATCAGCGACGGGTCCTCGTCGGCCGGCTCGGCCAGGCCGAAGCGCTCCAGCAGGTCGACCAGGCGGCGCTCGACCAGGCCCGCGTACCGGGTGGGGTGTTTGGTCTCGATCGCCAGGCGCACCGTGCGCGGTGCGTCGACCACGAGTTCGAGCAGGCGTTCCAGGGTGAGTACGGAGGTGCGGTCCCAGTCGGGTGCCTCCGGCTCGTCCGGGTGCTCGCGGTCGACGCCGGATTCCCGGCCGGATTCCTTCCAGGAGCCGAAGTCGAGCGCGGACAACTCCGCGAGCTCCAGCGTCGAGACGATGCCGCGGCCGTTGGAGGTGCGGTCGACCTTGCGGTCGTGGACGCAGACCAGGTGGCCGTCGGCGGTCAGTCGGATGTCGCATTCGAGTGCGTCGGCGCCGTCCTCGATGGCCTGGAGATAGGCCGCGAGCGTGTGCTCGGGGACGGTGTCGGAGGCGCCTCGGTGGGCGACGACCTGCACGTTGGCGCGCAGTGGGCGCGCTCCGGTGGTGGACACGCCACAATCGTGCCATCCCGAGGTGAGCGTGGGGTGACGCCGGGATGTCGGGCGGTGGCGCGGGTCGCGGATCGGCTCCCCCGGGCCCGGGATCGCTCTCCGCCACGCCGCGGGCGGTGGAATTTCCGCCGGTTTCCGCGCCGTTTCCGTTCCGGTACGGGCGGTCCGACCTGCGTGGATAACCCCGGGATAAGGGGCGTGGGCGGCCCGGGCCGTCGGCGCTTACGGTGTTCAGACAGCGTGTCGGGAAGTCTGTGACCAACAACTATTCCGAAGTGTGTGGGAGGAAGACCGTGAGTGACGATCGCGACGTGACCGGCGAAGTCGGTTCACCGGTGCCGGGGGAGGCCCACGGATCGTCTCCCGCCACACCGCAGCCGGCTCACCCGGAGGGGCGGTCCGACGTGTCGGCGGAGCCGGAGTTCCGGGCCGAGGCGCCGGCCAAGCCGGTGCAGGCGCCCACCGTGGGGCAGCCGCAGGGTGAGGCGGTGCCGCCGACGCCGGTCGGGCCGCCGACCGCGCAACTGCCGCCGACGGGTGAGCCGGGCGCCGAGGTGCCGGCGGCGTTCGCGGCCGGGTCGGGTGCGGGAGGCGCGGGTGCTCCGCCGTTCGGGACGGGCGGTGCCTATCCCGGCTACCCGGGCTACCCGGGCTTCGGCGCGCCGCCCAAGCCGAAGCGCCGCCCCTCGGGGATCCTGGTCGCGGCCGTGGTGGCCGCGCTGCTCGCCGGCGGGGTCGGCGGCGGCGTGGGCGCGTGGATCGTGGACCGCGACGACAAGCCGTCCTCGGCCGGCGTCAGCCCGTCCTCGTCGCCGGTGGACCCGGCTTCGCTGAACCGCTCGCCCACGAGCGTGGCGGGCATCGCCAAGCAGGCGGTCCCCAGCACGGTGACGATCAAGACCAAGGGCAAGGTGTCCGGGCAGGGCACCGAGACCGGCACCGGGGCCGGCTTCGTCTACGACAAGCAGGGCCACATCCTCACCAACAACCACGTGGTGTCGCTGGCCGCCGCCGGTGGCGAGCTGTCGGTGACCTTCTCCGACGGCACCACCAAGCCGGCCAGGATCGTCGGCCGGGCCGAGGGTTACGACCTCGCCGTGATCAAGGTCGACGACATGCCGGCGAGCGTGCAGCCGCTGCCGCTCGGCGACAACGACAAGGTCGCGGTCGGCGACCCGGTGATCGCGATCGGCGCGCCGTTCACCCTGTCCAACACGGTGACCACGGGCATCGTGAGCGCCAAGGACCGCCCGGTGGCCTCCGGGGACCAGCAGAAGGTCTCCTACATGAACGCGATCCAGACCGACGCGGCGATCAACCCCGGCAACTCCGGCGGCCCGCTGCTGAACGCGGCCGGCGAGGTGATCGGGATCAACTCGGCGATCCGCTCCACCGGTGGCGGCGGCCAGTCCCCGTTCGGCCAGCAGCAGGAGTCCGGCAGCATCGGCCTCGGCTTCGCCATCCCGATCAACCAGGCCCGGTGGGTCGCCGACACCCTGATCCAGGGCAACAAGCCGGTCTACGCGCAGATGGGCATCCTGCCCGACTCGCGCTACACCGGCACCGGCGCGCAGATCGTCGCCCAGAGCCCCAACGGCCAGGACCCGGTCACCGCCAACGGCCCCGCCGCCAAGGCGGGCCTGAAGGCCGGCGACGTGATCACCAGGCTCAACAACCGCGCGATCGGCTCCTACGAGGACCTGTTCAGCGAGATCTGGAGCCACCGCCCGGGCGACAAGGTCAAGGTCACCTACCAGCGCGACGGCAAGGAGGCCACCACCGAGGTCACCCTGGGCCAACGCGTAGGCGACAACTGACCCGCCGCCTCTGCGAACGTGTCGGCCCGGAATCCCCAGTGATCCCACGCATCGCTCATGAGAGACTGATGCCGCCCGCACCCGACCGGGGTCGCGGCACTGGAGGACTCGCCTAGTGGCCGATGGCGGCAGTCTTGAAAACTGCTAACAGGGGTGACCCTGTTCGTGGGTTCGAATCCCACGTCCTCCGCAGAACCGCGGTAATGCGGAGATGAGAGACCGCCGGCGCGCGTCTCGGGACCTACGGTGTGCCCGAGGTGTGCCCGGCGGTTTTCTCGTTGGCGCGCGAGATGAACTGCTCGGCCGTCTCGACCTGGACTTCCTTCATGTTGCCGCCGCTGCCCAGGTGGATCGCCGCGGCGTCGTGCCGGAGGTCGTGGAAGCGGATGGGCGCGAGGCCGGCGGACTCGACTTGGACGCGGAACTCGTCGGTGAGGTCGGCAGGGTGATACGACTCACCGTTCTCCCGGGTGAACACGAGGCCGTTGTCGACCCAGGCCGCGCCCCAGGCAGGTCGGCCAACTGCTCGCGGTTGCCCGTCGCGCGGGCCTCGATGACCGTCTCGTTGCGCTCCTCGATCCAGTCGAAGAGGTCGGCAACGTGCGTCGTACGCAGCCGATCGAGGCGTCGGTGCCCGAGGAACGGCTCGAGGTTGCGTCAGGGGGCAGGGCTGATCGGTGAGCAGGGTCGCCACCAGGAGCTTGGTGACGCTGTTCTTCGCCGCGGACACCTGTACCGCGCCACGCAGTGGTTCCCGCCGGTGATGCGGTACGGGTGCTGGTCGGCGGCCATGGTCTGGGCGGCCGTGGCCGCGTCGTTCGCCCCCACGGGCGCACCTCCACAGCGATCATGTGGCTACGCTCGGTGAAAGCGCGGGCCTGATTCAACCAGAAGCCTCGACCCGCTCAGGGTGTGATGTTCAGGTGTACCGGGGGTTGGTACGCAGTTGCGACAGGCCACCCGCGAGCGTCGCCTGGAGGATCGCGGCCCGGGCGCCGGATTCGATGCGGTGGGTGCGGCTTCGGGCTCCGTCGAAGCAGCCTGCACTGCGGCGGATCATCACGCGCCCGTGTGTCGATCGGAGTGGCGACACGCCGAGGGATCACGAATCGACGTGCATCCAGGGGTGCCCATCGCGGACGGGCCGGGGCGTTCGGAGAGTCTCACGAAATCACCCATTTGACTCCCGTTAAGTGTGATCAACGGATGATCTCATTGTGGATATTGGGTGACGGATTGCAATGATCCGCGTCCTTTGTCCCATGGGTGAGCACGTTCACACATACCTCCGAGCTGACGTGCCGCTCACCTCTCGTCCCTCCGAAGCCTGCGGCAGTCCCTGTCCCCAGACGTCTTCCCGCCGGTGTTCGAGGCGACGCCGAGTACGCGAAAGGCCCAGTTCATGGCAATCGATGGCGCCCGTTCCACGGGCTTCCGAGAACCGAGACATTCCCGAGCCGCGGCGGTGACGGCGATCATTCTCGGGCTGGTGCTACTGGCTTCGGCCGCTCTCGTGTCGATAGCGCCCGGCGCACGCGCGGCGACCGCCACGGTGAACCTGGGCACCGCGGACAGCTACGCGGTGCTGGGCGGGCAGACCGTCACCAACACCGGCCCCAGCGTCATCAGCGGAAACCTGGGCGTCAGCCCCGGCACTGCGGTCACCGGCTTCCCGCCCGGACTCGTCACCAACGGCACCATCACCACGGGCGCCGCGGCGGCCGGACCACAGGCGGACCTGACCATCGCCTACGACGACGCCGCCGGGCGAGCCCCCACCGCCAGCGTCGCGGGAGACCTCGTCGGCCAGACCCTGGTCTCCGGTGTCTACAACTCCACCGGACCCCTCGGCCTCACCGGCACCGTCACCCTCGACGCACAGGGCGACCCCAACGCGGTGTTCATCTTCCAGATCGCGTCCACCCTGATCACCGGGTCCGCCAGCACCGTCGCGCTCATCAACGGCGCCCAGGCGTGCAACGTCTTCTGGCAGGTCGGCAGTTCGGCCACGCTCGGGACCAACACCACCTTCAAGGGCACGATCATGGCGCTGACCTCCATCTCGGTCACCACCGGATCGACCATCGAAGGCCGAGCCCTCGCCCGCAACGGCTCGACGACCCTGGACACCAACGTCATCACCAAGCCGTCCTGCATTATCGGCCCGAGCGGCCCGCCCGGACCCAGCGGACCTCCCGGACCCAGTGGCCCTCCCGGACCCAGCGGCCCACCCGGACCATCCGGGTCACCCGGCGCGCCCGGTTCCCCGGGGGCACCCGGTTCTCCTGGTGCGCCCGGTTCTCCCGGTGCGCCTGGTTCCCCCGGTGCGCCTGGTTCCCCCGGTGCACCCGGATCTCCCGGTGCACCCGGTTCCCCCGGTGCACCCGGATCTCCCGGCGCACCCGGTTCCCCCGGTGCACCCGGATCTCCCGGCGCACCCGGATCTCCCGGTGCACCCGGATCTCCCGGTGCACCCGGATCTCCCGGTGCGCCTGGTTCCCCCGGTGCACCCGGATCTCCCGGCGCACCCGGCTCCCCAGGCCCGGCAGGTCCGGCAGGTCCCGCAGGTCCCGCAGGTCCGGCAGGCCCGCCGGGCCCGGCTGGCCCGGCTGGTCCCGGCACTTCCGGCCCGTCCGCGTCGGGTCGTCCGACCGGCTCCCACCGACCCACGCACGGAGCCGGATCCGATGCACCCGGTCACGGCTCCCAGCGGCCCACCCACGCGGCGGAATCCCAGGCACCCGGTAACGGTGGCCCCGGACACCACCGCGGTGACGCCGCGAACGCGCAGGCCCCGCAGGGCTCGCCCGCACCCGGAAGCCACGCACAGTTGGCGGCCACCGGTTCGAACAACTTCGTCGGCCCGATGGCCGGCATCGGTGCCGCGATGCTGGTCCTGGGCGCCCTCGTCCTGGTCCACCAGCGCAAGCGGCGCGCCGAACACACCGAATCGGGAGGCCTCGACGCATAGAAGAGTGATCCGGCGGTGAGGCCCACACCGCCGACCATCCGCCCCCGCCCGCGTCGTGCAACGACCGCGGACGGGGGCGGATCACGTCCTCGAACCGGCTGTCCACGACTGGACGAACGCGCCGAAGCCGACTGCGCTCGCCACGCCCGGCGAGCCGAGCGCCACGGCGCTCCGGACCCCTTGATCGATTCACGACTTATTGGGAACTTAGTGGTCATTGATCGAGTACGCTGCGTAACAGGCGTCCCGGCTGCGGAAGATGAAGCCGGGACGCCCCCAAACTCGTGGGAGGACCACAGTCGTGCAACGACGTCCACTCTCGATCAGCAGCCCCGGGTCACGCGGTCCGTCGACGCGTTCCACCGTGACTGCCGAGGCGTAAGCCGTGGCCCCGGTGTGCCCGAGGTGTGCCCGGCGGTTTTCTCGTTGGTACGCGGGACGAACTGCTCGGCGGCCTCGGCCGACGCGGCTGCGACCTCCTCGAAGAGGCTCGCGTGGACGTCTGCGGTGAAGGCGTACATGGAATGGCCGAGCATGACCTGGGCGCCTGCTTCAGACGTTGGCGCCCGAGGGAACGCTCGACAGAGGCATACGGAACGTCCTCGCGCTTCACATCATCTTCTCCTGGAACCGCATCGGCTTGCCGTCCTCGACGCAAAGCCTCCTCGCCCGCGCCGCCGGGGAAGGGGTCGTGCGTTGGTAGTGGCAAGGGGGTTCCTGTCCTGGGGATCAAGAGCGGAAGCCCGCTTGCGCCCGGCGTTTACGCGGCGGTCGCCGTACCGAAATAGGGGGCGAAGTGGTCGGCCACCTCTGCCGCCACCGCCGTTGCGTCGAGCGTGCCGTCGATTTCGATGACGCGGATGCCGAGGCGGCGCGCGTTCTGTACCACGTCCTCGGCGATCAGCCGGTCGCGAGCTACGCGGTTGGCTTGGGCGCGAGCCTGGTTGGTGACACGGACGTCGAGGGTTCCCGCGCGCGGAAGGGTGCGGAGTTGGTGGCGGCGGAAGTCTTCGGTGGGGACGAGGACGACCATTCGTCGGAGTGAGTCGAGCAGCGGCGCGACGAGTTCCGGTCGCAGTCCCCATCCCTCGGCGATCGCCGGTCGGCCGGTGAACAGGGCGCGTAGGTCGTCCAACGCCCACTCGAAGCGGACCGGGAAGCCGGCCAGCGTTTCGGAGGCCATCTTCTCCGGGCTCTGTTCCACCCAGACGTGGTCGGGGGTGGGATTTCCCACGGGCTCGCCCAGGGCGACTCGGCGCGCGATCCGGCGATCCTGGTGGCTGCGGGCGTCGTGGTAGTCGTAGTGATACACCGTCAGGCCGTGCCCCTTGGCGATGGCTTGTGCCACCGTGGTCTTGCCGGACCACTGTGCGCCGCCGATCCACAGCGTGCGTTGCAGGCTGCCATGCGGATCCCGGATTTCTGACATGAGCGTCCTCCCGTCGGAAAGCGGAGCAGAGCTCCGCCCGGTGACGAGTGTCCGGGTTTGATGGCAAAAATTGCAGCCTTGTTTTCACTGGACGGTTGGCAGAGAGTGGAAGGGAGGGGAAGATCTTTGCCCGCCCCGCACTTGGTCGTGGCCGCTGTTCAGCGTTTCGCGTGCGCGTCCCGGAGCACGACGCCTTGAAGACACGCCTCAGGGGACTCGCCACTGTTGAGAAGGGCTGCCGGGGGTGCAGGTGACTACCGACAGCGGCTTGCCGTTGCCGTTGTTGGTGAGGCAGGTCCGGCCGCCGAAGTCCTTGATGTAGACCGCGCCCGATGTCGGGGCTGGGACCAGGCGCCAGTTGGTGGAGTAGCCGAAGCCGACGGCGAGTTCGGCGCGGTCGACGTTCCCGTACGGCTGGCCGAGGGCCGGGCCGCTCAGGCTGCAGGGGTTGAAGGAGTCCCAGGTCGAGGTCGAGTGCACCCAGCCGTATCGGGTGTGGCCGCCCATGATCACCTCCTTGCCGGCGGTGGGGCCGTCGGCGGCGAGGCCGATCTGCAGGCCGTCGGCGACGCTGGTGATGGCGCCCCAGTTGGCGCCGCCGCAGCCCTGGGGGGCGGATTGGGCCGGGGGCGCGGCGGGGGTGGTGGGCTTGGGCTTGGTGCCGGTGCCCGTACTGCTGCCTCCGCCGCCGCTTCCGGCTCCGCCTCCCGGGGAGCCGCCCGCGCCGTTGGAGGTGGACGTGTTGGGGGCGCCGCCGGTTTCGGGGAGGGGCGCGCTGTTCGGCGGTTGGCTGCCGGTGGGGGTGCCGCCCGGGGCGCCGGGGGTGGGGTTCGAGGGTGTGGGGGAACCCGCGACGGGATCGGCGGACGTGCCTGTGGACGCGCGGACTTCGGCCGGGGAGGTTTTCGCGTCGGCCGCGTGCGGGGTTCGGTCGGCCTGGGCCTGGGAGGGTTTGAGGTACAGGACGGTGACGATGACGCCGGCGATCACGCCGAGTACCAGGAGTACGGCGGCCAAGCCATGCCGCTTCCAGGCTCGGGGGGCCGAGGACTCGGGCGGAGTCGGCGTCTCGGCGGGGGCAGGGGTGTGGTCGGCGGTACCGGGTGGCGTGGGCGGTACGGACTTCGACGGAGTGGGTCGCTCGTCGGCGGAGGCGGGTGCCGCAGCCGGATCCGGCCGCGCGGCGCCGGACTCCGGGGCCGGAACCGGTGGCTCCTCGGCGGGTGCAGGGGGCGTGCCCGATGGCTTCTCGATCGACACGGGCGGCGAAACCGGTTGTTTTCCGGCGGTTCCGGGTGTGTCGTCGGTGGTGAGTACGGCGGCCGGCACCGGGGTCGGCGCCGGGGTCGACGTGCTCGCTATCGCCTCGCGCGCCGCCGTCGCCATGTGGGCCGCGTCGGGGAATCGATCCCCCGGTTCCTTCGCCAGCGCCCTCGCCACGAAGGCGCGGACCGGCTCGGGGAATTCGGCCGGGAGTTCGGGAGCGGGCTCGCGGATGTGCCGGAGTACCACCTCGAATACCGCGTCGCCCGTGAACAGCGGCTCGCCGGTCAGCAGTTCGTAGCAGACCACGCCGATCGCGTACTGGTCGGACGCGGGCACCGCCCCGAGGCCCCGGGCCTGTTCGGGGGCGATGTAGCGGGCCGTGCCGAGCACCGAGTGCGACGCGGTGAGCCTGGTGCCCGCCGTCGTGGAGTGGGCGATGCCGAAGTCGGTGACCGTCACCCGGTCGTCGGCGCCGATCATCAGGTTCGACGGCTTGACGTCGCGGTGCACGATGTCGCGCCGATGGGCCGCGTGCAGCGCGTCCAGGGCCTGGGCGACGATGCCGAGCGCCCGGTCGGCGGGCATGGTCGTGGCGCCGGCGGCGGCCGACACCGCGTCCAGCGGCAGGCCGTCGACGAGTTCCATCACGATGTAGGCGACGCGCGGTTCCGATCCGCTCTCGCCGTAGTCGTGTACGTCGACGATGCCCGGGTGGTCGAGTGCCGCCAAGACCTTGGCCTCACGCCGGAACCGCTCGGCGAACCTGGCGTCCTCGAGCAGCGCGGGCAGCAGGATCTTGACCGCGACCGGCCGTTCCAGCACGCCGTCGTCGGCGCGCCACACCTCGCCCATGGCACCACCGCCCAGCCGCTCGGCCAGCGTGTAGCGGTCGCCCAGCACCGTGCCCCGACCCCACATGCCCCGTTCCCCCGTAGGCTCCAGAGTTTCCGCGCGTCGGCGACGCACGATTCGTCGGGGGCGCTCTGTCCGGGTCCGGAGCCCGGAAGTGCCCTCGGCAGGCGATCATTTCATCGCACGGTGACACCGGGGGTCGCATGGGACTCCCTCGATCGGCTTCGGGGATCATGCCTCCGGTTCCGTCGCCGAAGGCCCGCATCGCGATGGCCGCGGTCGCGGCGGGGGCCGTGGTCATGGCCGCCGTCCTGGTCGTCCCGCCACTGCTGGACGGTGACGGGGACGCAGACGGCGGCGAGGACTCCGGGTCGGCCGACGGCTCCGGCACCGACCCCACGGACGGCGCCCCGACCGCGGCGCCGGTGGTGACCCTTCCGCGCCGGGGCGCGCCGGATCCCCGTGGAGCACGGCGGAGCACGAGTGGCGCACCTCTATATATAGGGGCGCGCCCGGCGCGACTTTCGACGCGAGGGAATCCGCTTTCCCGACGGCCCGGATCGTGATAACAACGGCCCTTTCCCAGGGCGCCGGCTTCCGGAAGGATGTCTTCCGTGCCGGTGTCCTTCGAAAGGGGCTCAAATAGCCCCTCGTACGGGTGAAAGTGGCGCGGGTCACAACTTTCCATGTGGCCTGGATCGCATTCGGCATACTTTTCCGGCCGGTGGCGGAACGCTCTCGCAGCGTACATATGCCCAGGTTGGAAAGGGTGTCCAGGTCGACTGCCGGCCGGTTATACCCGCTGTGCCCACCGACTGCCACGGTCGGATTTGTGATGCCGCTCACTCCACACGTGTAAGTCGGACATAAAGGTGTTTAAGGCTCCGTCGAAATACCGGTTCCAGGCCGCTCGGGCGCGTGATCGTTCGATCGCAACCGGTGATAATTCGACACTGTGTCACGGAGTGAGCGCACAGCGTGTAGAGCTGGTGGTCAAAACGGGCAAAAGGTTCCCAGGTTTGCGGCGCGGTAAACGCGAATCCGGCCCGGAACGGGCTCCCGAGCACTGCTCTCGGCATTTCCGGTACCTATCCTGACCTGCGTAAATGCAAGAGCGGGTTGATAAGGGCCGGATCACCTGTTTATGGTCCTGGCGATGTGCAAATCGCACCTCCTGGGTTCCCGCCGGCACGGCATGGCGGAACTCGCGGTCTGGGAGGGCCGCGGGGTTGCGGCATCGGACATCACGTCTCCGGCGTGAACGTTCGGTTCCGGGCGGGGGTGATCCGCAAGGATCGCGCCGGTCCATCCGCCCCAGGGGAATTCCGAGAGGAATGTATGTCTCTCCGCAACGCTTTCGGTCGTACCAACACGCACCGCGGCATGGGCCGTACCCAGCGCCGCCTGCGCACCGCGACCATCGTCGGCGTCGTCGCCGCCACCCCGCTCGTCGGGCTCGCGACCGCGACCTCGGCCGGCGCTGCCACGACGTCCACGTGGGACAAGGTCGCCGAGTGCGAGAGCGGTGGCAACTGGTCCATCAACACCGGCAACGGCTACTACGGCGGCCTGCAGTTCACGCAGAGCACGTGGCGTGCCAACGGCGGTACGGGCAGCCCGCAGGGCGCCTCGAAGGCCGAGCAGATCCGGGTCGCCGAGAACGTGCTCAAGTCCCAGGGCCCGGGCGCCTGGCCGGTGTGCTCGAAGAAGGCCGGTCTGACCCGCGGCGGCGGCAGCCCGTCCGACTCGGGCAGCACCACCTCCTCGAAGGCGTCGACTCCGAAGAGCACGACTTCGAAGACCACGCCGAAGAAGGCCGTCGCGCCGCAGAGCGAGACGCCGAAGAAGTCCGCTCCGGTCACCAAGTCGGAGCCGACGACCGCCAAGGTCGAGACCACCACCACCGCGACCGAGGGCACCTACGTCGTCAAGACCGGTGACACCCTCAGCGCGATCGCCGCGGCGAACAACGTGAGCGGTGGCTGGCAGTCGCTGTACGCGAAGAACCAGGGCGTGGTCGGCACCAACCCCGACCTGATCCTCCCGGGCCAGAAGCTGGTCCTGCGCTAGAACCACCCGGGGCCGTGGGTCCAGAACGGTTCGGCGTACGCCGTGTGTCGGTCGCGACGCGGTGCACGGCGGTCGAGTGAAGAGCGCGAAGACGGTCGGGGGCGGCCGCATCTCCTGTGTGTACACCGGGAGATGCGGCCGCCTCCGGTCGTTGTGGGAAGACGGCCGCCCGCGGCCGTCGTAGAGGGACATGTTTCCGGTTCGGTCACCACGGCACCGGCAGCACTACGGCGTGCCGTGGAGGGGACGGAACGTCGCGAGGACCCCGGACCGGTCTCGAACAGGCCCCGGTGGTCCGACAGTCGGCCCGGGCGGCACCGTCAGGCGCGGCCCGGGCCGCGCTGCCTCGCGGCCGCCTCGGCGGCGCACAGCGACTCCAGGCGGCGGGCGATCGAGGCCGCGCGCTCGACCAGCAGCCGGGCACGCTCGTGCTCGGCGTCGCTCCACTCGCCGGGGTCCGCGCGATGGCCGCCCGGATGATGACCGTTGTTGCCCATAACCGCTTGGTTCCCACCCGATGGGGAAAATCATTCACGATGCGCCGGCCGATCACTCGTGATGCCGATCACGTCCACCTTCCGGGCGGTGCGGACACCTCTGCGGGAGGCCGCCCGTTCGGGCCACACTGGCGACCATGACGACTCTGATCGCCGGGGCGAACATCCCGGTTCCCGCGGGTCCGTTGACCCTGGTGATCCGCCGTGCGGCGGACGCGCCGAGTGTGGACGCCTCGGCGCTGCTGCTCGGATCGCACGGCAAGGTGCGTACGGACGCGGACTTCGTGTTCTACAACCAGCCCACCGGCGCGGACGGCGCGGTGCGCCACGTCGGTTCGAACGCCGAGGGCGAGAGTGTTCGGGTCGATCCCGGTGCGCTGCCCGCCGATGTGGAGCGGGTGGTGCTGGCCGCCTCCGTGCATGAGGGCACGTTCGCCGGCGTGGGTGGGTTGTCGCTGGTGGCGCTGGACGCTGCGGGCGCGGTCGCGGCGACCTTCGAGGTGCGGGCGGGCGGGGCCGAGACGGTGATGGTGCTCGGCGAGTTGTACCGGCGGCAGGGCGCGTGGAAGTTGCGCGCGATCGGGCAGGGGTACGACAGCGGGCTGGCCGGGCTCGCGAGCGACTACGGCGTGGACGTGGGCGAGGAGGACCAGGTCGCGGAGGCCGCCGGGGTGCCGGTCGGGGCCGGTGTGCCCGTCGGGACGTTGCCGGTGGTGCCGGTGGGCGGCCCGCCGCTGGGTGTCACGCCCGGGTGGGCGCCGCCGCCGTACAGCGACGAGCCGACCATGCGGTTGCCCGCACCCTCGGACGACCCGCAACTGGCCGGGCTGCCGCCGGAGGTGGGCGCGCGGATCTCGCTGCGCAAGGAGGCGGTGCGGATCTGCCTGGAGAAGAAGGGCCTGCACGGGGTGCGGGCCCGGGTGGCGATCGTGCTCGACCGCTCCGGCTCGATGCGCGCGCAGTACGCCGGGGGCGCGGTGGGGCGCCTGGTGGAGCGCATGGCACCGATCGCGGCTCGGCTCGACGACGACGGCGAGTTGGACGCGTGGATTTTTGCCGACGAGTACGCGCCGCTCGACCCGGTGCGGATCCCGGAACTGCCGCGCTGGATCGCGGACAACGTCTACATCGACGGCGGTGGCCGCCGCCCGCAGTCGCCGCCGCTGCCGGACGGGTCGCAACGTTCGCCGGACCTGCTGGCCGGGGTGTACGGCGGCAACAACGAGCCGGCGGTGATCGAGGACATCATCGCGCGCTACCGGCGTGAGCCGGGCGCGCCGGTGCTGGTGCTGTTCTTCTCGGACGGCGGGGTCAACCGGAGCAAGCAGATCCAGCGGTTGTTGACGGACGCCGCCGGGTTGCCGATCTTCTGGCAGTTCGTCGGCCTGGGGCGGTCCGACTACGGGATCCTGGAGCGGATCGACACGATGCCGGGGCGGCTGGTGGACAACGCCGGGTTCTTCCAGGTGGACGACATCGACCGGATCTCCGACGTCGAGTTGTACGAGCGCATCCTCTCCGAGTTCCCGCAGTGGCTGACGGCGGCGCGGACGGCGGGCGTGGTGCGCTGAGTCGGGGCTCGGGCGAGGTTCGCCTACGCCGTGTGCCGTGTGCCGCGCGTTCGTGGAGTGCCGTGTGCCCGACGTGATTGGGGGCTGACGCGACGTCACCGGGGCGGTCACAATGGGACATTGCGCCGTCCTTTCACACCACGTCGTCGGGCAGTCGAGGCACGCGGAGGGATTCCATGGCGGTATCGGGCGAATTCGCCGATTGGGCCACAGAATTGACGTTGCGTCATATACCGGTCACGGTACGGCGGGCGACGGGTCGGCGGATCCTGACGGCGATCGCGGGCGGGGTCGGCGCGGCCCGGGTGGGCGTCGTCGACCCGGCCGTGCACGTCGCGGTCGGCATCGGCGGCCCGCCCGAGGCGGAACTGATCGGCCATGCCGCCGGCCGGCTCGCCGCGCCCGCCGCCGCGCTCGCGAACGGGATGCTGATCGGCGCGGCGGGCCCCCAGCCCGATAACCCGGCCGGCGCGATGGCCGTGGTGCTGCCGGTGGCGCTCGCGGTGGGCCAAGAGGTCAAGGCGCGCGGCGACGAGGTGTTGGTGGCGGTGGTCGCCGGGCACGAGATGGCGTGCCGGCTGGCCGACCGGGACGGCTCGCCCTCGATCGGGATGCTCGGCGCCGCGCTGGCGGCGGCCCGGCTGATGACGCTCGACCGTCGCCGGATCCGGGACGCGGTGGGCATCGCGGGGGAGTTCGCGGGCGGCCCGGTCGGCCGGGGCGGCACCGTCGGGGTGGCCGAGGGAGTCGCGGCCGGCAACGCGGTGATCGCCGCCCGCCTGGCCGCCTCCGGCGCGAGCGGCCCGGTCGGCGGCATCGACGAGTTGTGCCGGGCCCGACGGCTGCACCCGGAGGCGGTACTCGACGGCCTGGGCGGTCTCGGCGGCAGCTGGGCCTGCGAGCGGCACCCGGCGGCCGAGGTGACGGACTACCAGTTCGATCTGGAAACCTGCGAACTCCTCGGCGGCCGGCGCCGCGACGCCAGGGCCCTGGTCGCCGAGATCCGCGCCCTGGCCTTCGCCCCGTCCCTCGACTCGATCCTGTCCCTGACGGTCAAGGTCGCAGCGGGCACGTGAGAGTCGGCCGGGCGGGTGTGGCCCGACGCGTTACCAGTGGCAGCCCCAGTCGATGCGGCGCAGGGTGCTGCCGATGTCGTGGCGGGTGACGCGGTGGGTGTTCTCCAGGCCGCGCAGGTGGAGGAGTCGACGGTCGTCCAGCAGGCGGGCGCGCTCGGGGGAGACGTCGCCGACGATGAACCACGACGTCGGCCCACGCTTCGGCGTGAACCACCCACACTCGTGATGCGCCCACCCGTCGGTGAGCGAGGCGACCACGGCGAGACCCCGCCCGGACTCCAGTCGCCGACGGGGCAAGTGGGTGAGCCCAACCTCGCGAAACACCACGGCCGGCGCGGGCCGCCCCTCGGCCGTGGCGCCCGTGACGTCCAGAACATACGACGTCGCCTCGCCCGCGAAGAGCGCTTCGCTCACCAACTCGGTGACCATCAACCCGACATCGCCCCGCCGCTCACCGTCGATCCCGATCCCGTCCCCCACCTCCCACACGAGACGCCGCGCAGCCCCCGCCGCCTCCGCAACGGCCGGCAGCGACCGCGACACGACGACGAGCACCGCCTGCGGCGCGGCGGGCGCCGATGTCGTGACGTGGCCGAACGACGTGAATGGCTTGCTCACGACGAGCCCCTTTCCGAGATGTTGTTCGCCGAGCCACGGCCCGGGCCCGAACGGGTCGGCACGACTCGGGCGAAAGCGACGTGATGCGGCACTCGACGCCCGGCAATGTCCGTGTGGGTAGCATCAGGCCGAAAATGCGGCGATCGGGGACGGATTGTCCCCGGTCGCTTTGTGTACCCGCTTCGCTACGCGACGATCAGGCCGATCCGGTTGGCCGGCCGAAGAGCGTCCTCACGCACGGTTGCCCCGCCGTGGTCGACCAAGCCGGAGACCAGCGTCCGGCCGATGGGAGAGTAGGTGAGCGTCTCGGAACTGGTGCGCCAGGACCGATCGAGCAGGCTTGCCGCCGCGAGTTGGTCGCCACGGTGATGGGCACCCCGAGCCGGCTCGATCCAGTGCCGGGCCCGCCGTTCGACGCTGGGGATCGAGAGCGGGTCCAGTCGGTCGGCCTTGCGCTGCGCCTCACCGGCTTGCCCGAGTTCCACGTCGATCATGACGTCGTAGAGGTCGACGATCGCGTGACCGAAGCCGTGCCACGGATGCGAGTATCCGTCCGGCAACTGCGGCACCACTGCGGCAGCCTTGTCGAAGTAGCGGCGCGCTTCGCCCTCTTGGCGCTCCCGTGCTGCGGTCAGTGCGGCACAGTCGTCCGATGCGTGGGCCGCCGCCATCGCTCGATCCGCGACGAGCCAGACCAGCCGCGGCTCGGCCTGCCATGCCAGGTACGCCTGCGCCAAGTGGTAGACCTCGGACAACAGCGCCTGTGCGGTCCGCCGTTCGTCTCCGTCGTAGGTCTCGGCCGCTCGCTCGGCCTCGTGCAAGAGCCCCGGAAGGGCCCGGCCGATCTCGGTCCGCTGCTGCGTCGATGTGTGCCAGGTCCGCCATGCGCTGTCGAGTTGGGCCCTTGCCCGGTCGAGCGTCGGCGGCTCCTCGGTGGCAGCGTCGAGTGGGTACGCCCCCGTGGGCGGTGCGGTGTGACGTAGGGCGGGGGGCGGTACCCTGCCTGTGATGTGAGTCATCGTCAGGTTACGCCTGCTGGTGACGGATACGGCCCCGTCGTCCGGTTCGTCACCGACGCGGGGCCGTTGTCTCGATGCTGTACCGACCATGAAAAAGGCCCTCTCCGGTTTCCCGGAGAGGGCCTTTGATCTGCTGTGCGCTCGGCAGGATTCGAACCTGCAACCTTCTGATCCGTAGTCAGATGCTCTATCCGTTGAGCTACGAGCGCTTGGTCGGCTTGACCGAGGTCAACAATACATGGTCCCCCGCTCGGGGTGAAATCCATTGTCCGGTGGTGGTGTGAACAGGGCATTTCGTGAGCAATGGGGTTCGGTTGGCGCGGGATCCGCAGCCGAACGGGTGAGGGTGGGCGAGGGGGTGCCGGCGAGTGGTGGGGGCTTGGGTCGTGCGGACGGGTGGCGCGGCGTGCGTGGGTGTGGCTTGGTTGTGTTCGCTGCCGGCTGAATTGGGCCTTTCGGGCATGTCGGCGGACGGGGGGTATGGCGGGTGTGATCCGTCGAGGGGAAGTCGCGGCGGTGTTCGCTGTGATGGCGGATGTGCGCGGGTCCGGGCGAGGGCTTCGGATATGAGCCTTATATCGGACATCGTGGCCCGAGTCGTGACCCGGGGTCGCCGCGCGATCACGGAAAGGTCACGACGGTGGGCGCGAAACAGCCCGCCTGGTGGGACCAGACGGGCTGTTCGTCGAGCGGAGGCTCCGGGATTTGAACCCGGGATGGGGATGAACCCAAACCGCATTAGCAGTGCGGCGCCATAGACCGGACTAGGCGAAGCCTCCATCGGTGTTTGCCGACGAGGAACAGATTACTAGGCTCGTCAACGTGACTGCAAAAACAATGGGATAGTCGGTCGTGACATGCCCCGGCGGCGACGGGCAAGATGGCCGTCGCGCAGTCCGAGGACCGGAGGAGGTACGCGCTTCGTGAGCAGCAGGCCATCCCGAGGCGCTGCTCGCCTCGCCGCCATACTCGACGCCCTGCCGGACGCCCTCCTGCTGGTGAATCGCAACGGCACCGTCGTCAACGCGAACGCCATGGCACTGGAGGTCCTGGAGGCGCCGGGCACTCCCGTGGTGGGTCGCGGTCTCCTCGACCTGCTCCCGTCGTTCGACCACCGGCGTATCCCGGGATCGGTACGGGCCACCAACGACACCCGCGACACCCGGACCAAGCCGACCCGGATGTCCGCGCACCGCACCGACGGCGGGGTCTTCCCGGTCGAGGTGACCAGTGCCAACCTGCCGGCGGGATACGACGACGAGTTGCTGATGATCGTCGTGCGCGACCTCACCGGCAAGGTCGACGTCGAGGCCGAACTCGCGCGCCAGCAACGGCAGACCGAAATGATCCTGCGCGCGGCCTGCGAGGGCATCATCGGCATCGACGCCGAGGGCGACATCGTGCTGGCCAACCCGGCCGCCGCCCGGATCCTCCGCCACCGGGCCAGCGACCTCGGCGGCCGGAACGTGCACGAACTGCTCATGCACGCCCGCGCCGACGGCTCCCCGCTGCCCGCCGAGGAGTGCCCGCCGCTGGTGACCTTGGGCAACGGCCGCCGGCAGCGGCTGCGCGACCAGGTGTTGTGGCGCGGCGACGAGGGCTTCGTGACGGTGGACATGATCACCGCGCCGATCCTGCTCGGCGGTGCCGTGGTCGGCGCCGTGATGACCTTCAGCGACACCGCGCGCGAGAAGTTGCTCGGCGAACGCCGGGCCCAGCTGGCCGAGTTGGTGGACACGGAGATACTGGGCCGACTCGAAGCGGTACGCGGTCGGCTGAAGAAGGTGGCCGACGGCGGCGCCGGCGAGGTCGGCCACGGCGCCCGTCGGATGGTGCGTCAGGTCGCGGGCGAGTTGGAAAGCCTGGAGGAACTCGCGAGCGAGGTGCTCGCCCACCAGGCGGCCGACGCCGACCCGACCCCCGCGGCGGACGACGCGGAAACCCCGGCCGAACCCGAGCGCATGCCGACCACGGTGGACGACCTGGTCGACCGCGCCATGGAGACGGTGACCTATCTCGCCCGCGGCGCGGGTGTGGAGTTCGCGGTCAACGCGTCCCCCGTCGGAGTCCGGGTGGACGTCGACGCGATGACCCGCGCCCTGGGTCACCTGCTCGCGGACGTGGTCGCGGCCGGCCCCGAGGGCTCCACCGTCGTGGTCGCGGCGGCCCAGCGCGGCAACCTCGCCCGAATCGAGGTACGCGGCCCCGAGAGCCGCAACAGCAGCGTCCGCGTGCCGCTCGCCCGCGCCGTGGTCGAGGCGCACGGCGGCACGATCGAATCGCACACCGTGGCCGGCCGGGGCAGCACGTACGTCGTCGAACTGCCCGCCGACGAGGAGGCCGCCGAACTGGTGGTCAGCTCCGGCGAACACCGCGCGGCCAAGGGCCGCCGCGCCCGCCAGTCGGGCCGCCCTGACCCGGGCACCGACAAGACCGGCAAGGCCGGCAAGAACGACAAGACGGATGAGGCCGGCAAGGCGGCCAAGGACGAGCAGGACGCGGACGGCGACGAGGCGGCGAAGCCGGGCAAGGCCGCCGCCGGCGCCCCGAAGCAGGCCGACGAACCCGACGACTCCGACGACTCCACGCCCGCCGCGGACGAGTCACCCGACTCCGACACGGACACCGCGCCCGCATCGACCCCGGCGAAGCAGACGGCGACCGCCGACCCCACCGCCGCCCCCAAGCGCCGCATCGGCGCGGCCGTCACCCCCCGCAAGCCCGCGACCCCCGACGCACCGGCCGCCGCCGACCGCGAGAGCGCCGACCACGACCCCGAGGACCGCCCCGCCCCCGGCGCCGGCGTCGAACTCGCCGTCCGCGGCCGCGGCGCCCAGCCCCCACGGGCCCGCCTGGAGCCGGCCGGCTCATCCACCCCGCCCGTACCCGCGCCCCCGCCGCCCGGCTCGGTCGCCCCCGCGCCGCAGGGCCCGTTCGCCCTGCCCGCCGGCACCGTCGCACCGGTGCCCCTGGTGCCCGCGAGCGCAGGCTCCGACGAGGGCCGGCACGAGCGGCCCGACGCCGACGCATACGACGAGGCCGAGGAGGCCGCGCGCAACAACAGCGGCGCGTTCGAGGCGGTCTACCCGCCCCGTTCCCGCCGCGGCCGCGCCGCCCGCGAGCTGCCCGAGGCCGCCGACAACCCCGCCGGGGCATCCGGTTCGCACCGCGGCGCCGCCCATCAGGACCCGGCCACCACCCCGGGCCGGCAACCCGCGACCCCGGCGACCCCCGCCGCCGGCGGCCGGCTCAACGGCGCGCACACCCCGCAGGGCGCCCAGACCCGCCGCCGCCTGTCCACGCCGCCCGCGCCGATCCCGGCGCAAAACCGCGCGGCCGACCCGACCGGGCGCACCACCAGCGTGCAGGACCGCCCCGGCCGCCCGGCCGCCGCCGACATGCCGACCGAGGTGTTGCCGCCGATCCCGGCCGCGCCGGACCAGCCGATCCCGTTCCAGGGCCGACGGCCCGGATTCCCGGCCGGCCCGCCTGGTGACGCCGAGGCGATGTCCGGCGCCGACCTGCCGACCATGGTCAGCCCGGCGCCGGACGGACAACCGCGTCGGCTGCTGGTCTGGCCCGAGCCGGACACCGCGACCGCGGGTGCGCTGACCGCGCGCGGCTGGAGTCCGCTCCTGGTGCGCTCGCGCGAGGAGGTCGACGCGAGCGTCCCCGTGCAGCCGGCCGCGCTGTTCGTGGACCCGCTCACCGGCCCGATCACCCGTACCGCGCTCCAGTCGCTGCGCACCGCCGCGACCGCCGCGCAGATCCCGGTCCTGGTCACCGCCGGCCTGATGCAGGCCACCCGCGACGCCGCGTTCGGCGCCGACCCGGCCGTACTGCTGCGCTCGCTCGCCCCCGCGGACAGCGCCGGACACGCCTCGCGGGTGCTGCTCGTCGAGGCCAACCCGGACATCGCGGCCGCGTTCACCGCGTCGCTGGAGCGGCGCGGGATGGACGTGGTGCACGCGGCCTCGGAGAGCGAGGCGGTGTCCAAGGCGTCCAGCGTCGAGCCCAACCTCGTCGTGCTCGACCTGATGCTGGTGCGCCGGCGCCGGATGGGCGTGGTCGACTGGCTGCGCAACAACGCGCGGCTGCACTCGACGCCGATCGTCGTCTACACCACGCTCGACCTCGTCGAACACGACCTGCACCGGCTCCAGACCGGCGAGACCGTGCTGTTCCTGGCCGAGCGCTCGACCCGCGACGACGTACAACAGCGCATCGTCGACCTGCTCGGCAAGATCGCCTCACCCAAGTAGGGGACGACCCCGAGCACCCCGGCCGAGCAAACCGAGTAAAGCGAGCAAACCGAACAAGCCGGCCGAACCGCCCCGCTCGATCACCCGCACCGCCGCCCCGGCATCCCGGTCCGGCGGCGCGGAATCGTGCACGTCCGCACCCGGATCGCCGGTACCCGCGGCCCGCACGGCACCCGCCTTATCCGCACCGACCCACAACGCCTCACCATGCCGCCGGCCCCCGTGCGTGCAGTCGGCGACTCATCTCACCGACGGTCAGCGCCAGTTCGGTGCCGAGGTCGACCGCCTGCGGGTGATCGTGGTGTTCGCGCATCCACCAACACATGACCTGCACGATAGGCCCGGCGGACTCCGGATGTCCGATGATCGCGGTGCGCGCGCACAACGGCCGGGCCGGGCCGTCCCGGCCGATGTGGAACCAGTAGCCGTTCCGGAAGCCGAGCACGGGGTGGCCCAACGCGTCCGGCAGCACGACGTCGTACGGCGGGTGCGGTTCGGGTCGGACCTCCAACGGGTACACGAGGTGCCCTCCAGGGGGACGTCGAGGGCTCGCCGGTCCCCCTCCGGAAGAGCGGAAAACGGGGAGTTACGGAATGCTCGCCGCGTTCCGTCGAAAACGATGTGCCATCCGGAGCAACCGGGACACCGTCGCATTCTTCCGTCCGGCTGGTCCGATCGGCCGATCGCCACGCCTGGTTCACCCGTACGGGCGCATGGCGGATCGCGACGGGCGCGTGGGTCGGCGCGTGATCCGGCCTCGCTCCGGAAACCGAGCCGCCCGGTCCGGAAACCGAAACGCGCCGCTCGAAGGGCTGACAACGACCCGATCGGCGAGAAAGAATCCCCTACACCTCGACCGGTCCCCGTCCGGCGAACGCAGGGAGGCTCCACTGTGCTGAGCACGATGCAGGACGTGCCGCTGACGATCGCTCGCATCATGCGACACGGCACCACGGTGCACGGTGGCTCGGAGGTGGTGACCTGGACCGGCGGCGCGCCGCGCCGGGCCTCCTACTCCGAGGTCGGCCGACGCTCCGCGCAACTGGCGCACGCCCTGCGCGAACTCGGCGTCACCGGCGACGAGCGGGTCGCCACGTTCTTGTGGAACAACCAGGAGCACCTGGAGTGCTACCTGGCGATCCCGTCGATGGGCGCGGTGCTGCACACGCTCAACCTGCGGCTGCCACCCGAGCAGCTGGTCTACATCGCGAACCACGCCGACGACCGGGTCCTGGTCCTGGACGGCTCGCTGGCCGCGCTCGCCGCCCCGCTGCTGCCCATGCTGAGCACGGTCGAACACGTGGTGGTCACCGGCGCGGACACCGACCTGGCCCCGCTCGCCGACTGTGGCAAGCAGGTGCACCGCTACGACGACCTGCTCGCGGGCCGGCCGACCGAGTTCGACTGGGCCGAGGACATCGACGAGCGCGAGGGCGCCGCGATGTGTTACACCTCCGGCACCACCGGCAACCCCAAGGGCGTCGTCTACAGCCACCGGTCGACCTACCTGCACAGCATGCAGGTGTGCACGATGGAGGGCTTCGGCCTGGGCCCCGGGGACCTGCTGCTGCCGGTCGTACCGATGTTCCACGTCAACGCGTGGGGCCTGCCGTACGCGGCGATGTTGTGCGGCGCGTCGATCCTGATGCCGGACCGGTTCCTCCAGCCGGAGCCGCTGGCCACGATGATCGCCGCGGAGAAGCCGACGTTCGCCGCCGCGGTGCCGACCATCTGGACCGGGCTGCTCGACCACCTCGACGTACACAAGACCGACGTGTCCTCGCTCAAGGAGGTCGTGGTCGGCGGTTCGGCCTGCCCGCCCGGCCTGATGCACGCGTTCGAGGAGCGGCACGGGGTCCGGATCATCCACGCGTGGGGGATGACCGAGACCTCGCCGCTGGGGACGGTGGCTCGCCCGCCGGCCGGGCTGACCGGCGACGAGGCGTTCCCGTACCGGATCTCGCAGGGCCGCCTGCCCGCGTCGGTGCAGGCCCGCCTGGTCGGCCCGGACGGCGCCGACATGCCGTTCGACGGCGAGGCGGTGGGCGAACTGCTGGTGCGCGGGCCGTGGATTGCGGGCGCGTACATCGGCGACGAGGGCTCGGCGGACGCCAGTGGCGGCGGCCGGTTCAAGGACGGCTGGCTGTACACCGGCGACGTCGGCACGATCACCGCCGACGGCTTCCTGCGGCTGACCGACCGCGCCAAGGACGTGATCAAGTCGGGCGGCGAATGGATCTCGTCGGTCGAGTTGGAGAACACGCTGATGGGCCACGAGGACGTGGTCGAGGCGGCCGTGGTGGGCGTACCCGACGACAAGTGGGGCGAACGCCCGCTGGCGACGGTCGTGTTGCGCGAAGGCGCGCAGACCACCGTCGAGCAACTGCGCGACTACCTCGCCGGGCAGGTGGCCCGCTGGCAGGTGCCCGAGCGGTGGAGCCTGATCGCCGCCGTGCCGAAGACGAGCGTCGGCAAGTTCGACAAGAAGGTGATCCGCCGGCAGTACGCGGAGGGCACGTTGGAGGTCAGCGAGGTCGACCGCGGCTGACCCGGGGCATCCGTCGGCCGGACCCGTCAAGGGCCCGGCCGACGGCCCGAAAACGCTCAGAACACCCCGACCGGCCCGTCCACCGCGTTGCGGTCGACGGACATGGTCCGGCCGCCGTACGTCTCGGTGACGTTGCCGCTGTACTGGTGCACCCGGCTGCCGTGCCAGTGCCCGTCGGGCAGCGCGCCGTCGCCGCTGGTCACCGCCTTGTCGTCCCAGCGGGCGTACCAGATCGCGTCCGGGATCGAGCGGCTGCCGACCGCCTGGACCACGTCGGCGACGCCGGAGTCCAGGCTGCTGTAGTAGCCGGCCACGAAGCCGCGCTCGCGGACCCGGTCGGACCACGCCGAGACGAAGTCGAGCACGGCGGTGCGGCACGCGGCGTCGGTGTTGTCGTACGCCTCCATGTCGAACCAGACCGCGCTGCCCCGGCGGAACCCGAGTGCGGTGCTGCGGTCCACCATGTCGTCCGCCTCCGCGACCCCCTGGCCTGCGGCCTGCGCCGGATCGATCCGGCCCGGTTTGCGCGACTGCGAGCACGGCGCCTGCAGGCCGACTTGGATGGGCAGGAAGTCCCAGCCCTGGTCGTGCACGGCGGTGACCCAGTCGCGGGTCAGCCGGGTGCTCTTGCAGGCCCGGTTGTCGCCCGCGACATAGATGCCGACCACCTTGTACGGCGACTCGCGCCAGGCCTGCATGGTCTCCACGGTGGGGGTCTCGCAGGTGTCGAAGCCCAGGCCGGAGACGAAGAAGGGCCGCCCCGACCGTGCGGCGGCACCCTCGGCGAGCCCGGCGGGCAGCAGGCCGAGTACGGCGATGAGCAACACGGCCGAGGCGATTCGACGAGTGAGCAGAGGACGCACGAGACCTCCTGGCATGGCGGGAACGGGCTCCCACCACGCTGGGCATGGCCGGCGGCGAAACCGACGGACCGCCCGGACGACACGCCGAAGCGTCACCCGGGCGGCCCAGTGCGGGCGGGCCGGCCGCTACTCCACGCCCAGCACCAGCCCGGACGTCGGCACCCCGGTGCCCGCGGTCACCAGCACGTTGTGCACGTTCTCGACCTGGTTGACCGAGCTGCCCCGGATCTGCCGCACGCCCTCGGCGATGCCGTTCATCCCGTGCAGGTACGCCTCGCCCAGCTGCCCGCCGTGCGTGTTCGTCGGCAGCTTGCCGCCCAGCTCCAGGCCGCCGTTCGCGACGAACGCCGGCGCCTCGCCGCGCCCGCAGAAGCCGAACTCCTCCAGCTGCATCAGCACGAACGGGGTGAAGTGGTCGTAGAGCACCGCGGTCTGGATGTCGTCGGGGGTGAGCCCGGACGTCTGCCACAGCTGCTTGGCGACCACGCCCATCTCGGCCAGACCGGTCATCTCGTCCCGGTAGAAGCTGGTCATCTGGTCCTGGAGGCGACCCGCGCCCTGCGCCGCCGCGTTGATGATCGCGGGCTTTTGCCTGAGGTCCTTCGCCCGCTCGGCGCCGACGACCACGATCGCCTGCGCGCCGTCGGTCTCCTGGCAGCAGTCGAGCAGGCGCATCGGCTCGACGATCCACCGCGAGTTCTGGTGGTCTTCGAGGGTGATCGGCTTGCCGTGGAAGTACGCCTTCGGGTTGTTCGCCGCGTGCTTGCGGTCGGCGACCGCGACGTGGCCGAACGCCTCGGTGGTCGCGCCGTAGACGTGCAGGTAGCGCTGCGCGAACATGGCCACCCACGAGGCCGGGGTGAGCAGGCCGTGCGGCATGTTCCAGCCCAGGCCCACCCCCTCGACGGTGGGGTCGCGCTGGAGCACGCCGGAGCCGAAGCGGCGGCCGGAGCGCTCGTTGAACGCGCGGTAGCACACCACCACGTCGGCCACGCCCGTGGCGACCGCCATCGCGGCCTGGGCGACGGTGGCGCAGGCCGCGCCGCCGCCGTAGTGGATCCGGCTGAAGAAGGTCAGGTCGCCGATCCCGGCCGCGGCGGCGACCGCGATCTCGGGATTGGTGTCCATGGTGAAGCTGACCAGGCCGTCCACCTCGGACGGGGCGATCCCGGCGTCGGCGAGCGCGGCGCCCACCGCCTCGACGGCCAGGCGCAGTTCGCTGCGGCCGGACTCCTTGGAGAACTCGGTCGCGCCGATTCCGGCGATGGCGGCCTTGCCGCGCAGGTTGTCGGCGTGCTTGAGGCTCACGCGTCGGCTCCTTCCGGCAGCTTCACCGTGACCGTGCCGGTGACGTGGTTGCCGAGCTTGTTGGCGCCGACGACCGCGATCTCCACGAGCGGGGTGCCGTCCTCGGCGGTGGGCTTGGCGGTCACCGTGCCGGTCAGGGTCATGGTGTCGCCGGGGTAGTTCGGGGCGCCGAGCCGGATCGCGACCTTGCGCAACTCGGTCTCGGGGCCTCCCCAGTCGGTGATGTAGCGCCCGACCAGGCCGTTGCTGGTCAGGATGTTCATGAAGATGTCCGGCGAGCCCTTTTCCGCGGCCAACTGCGGATCGTGGTGCACGTCCTGGAAGTCGCGGGTGGCCAGGGCCGTTGCGACGATCAGCGTGCGGGTCAACGGGATGACCAGCGGCGGCAGTTCGTCGCCGACGGACACCTCCGCGTGGGTCAGGCTCGCCGGGTTCGCGGTCGTCATCGGTTGCCTCCCTGGGCGGGCACGTGGGCGAGCAGGTCGCCGAGCGCGGCGAGGTGCTGGATGCCGCTGCCCAGGGTCACGTCGATCTGACGGCCCCACAGGAAGTGGCGGTGGATCGGATGGTCGATGTCGGAGCCGGTGCCGCCGTGCAGGTGCTGGCACGCGTGCACCACGCGCTTGCCCGCCTCCGAGGCGTACCAGCGGGCCACCAGCGCCTGCTCCGTGGCCGCCTCGCCGCGGTCCATGCGCCACGCGGCCTCCAGCGTGGTGACCCGGATGGCCTCGGTGTCCATGTACGCCTCGGCGGCGCGCATCATCACGCCCTGCTTGGTGGCCAGCGGCTTGCCGAACTGCTCGCGGGTGTTCACGTGTTCGACCGTGCGGGCCAGGCCGCGCTCGCACACGCCCACCTGCTGCGCGGCCAGCGCGACCCGCGCGCGGTCGACGATCCAGGCGGCGATCTCCGTGCCCGCCTCGGCGGTACCGAGCAGCGTGGCCGGCGCGTCGGCCAGCGTCAGGTTGCCCGACGCCCACGGCGCGGTGGTCGGCGCGGCCTCGATCGCCACGCCCGCCGCGTCGGCGTCCACCGTGAACACCGCGAGCGCACCGTCCAGCGACGCGGTGACCAGGATCCGGTGGGCCACGGTCAGCCACGGCACCGCCCGCTTCGCCCCGTCGAGCCGAAAACCCCCGCCGTCGCGCCGGGCGGTGGTCCTCGGCACCGCCGGCAGCGCCGCGCCGACCTCGGCGAGCGCGCCGGCCACGATCCGCGAACCGTCCAGCAGGCCGGGCAGTTCGCTCTCGACCGCCGCCGGCGTACCGAACCGCAGCAGCGGCAGCAGCCCGTAGACGACCGTGTCCAACAGCGGGATCTGCGCGGTGAATCGGCCCTGCTGCTCCACGAGCAGCGCGAGCCCGACCAGGCCCAGGTCGCCGCCGCCGTGCTCCTCCGGGATCAGCGCGCCGACCAGGCCCGCCTCGGCGACCCGGCCCCACAACTCGGCGTCCAGGTCCGCGCCGGACTGGGCGAGCTTCTTCAGCCGCTCGTCGGTGGACTGGTCGGCGAAGATGCGCTCGGCCAGCGAGACCAGGTCCCGCTGGTCCTCGGTGAGGTTGAAGTCCATCAGTTCTCCCCGACCACTCGGAACGCGGGCACGGTCAACTCGGCGTCGTGGGTCACGAATTCGACCTGCACGCGCTGTCCGATCCGCACCTCGTCGTGCGCCACGCCCAGCACGTTGCCGAGCATCCGGACACCCTCGTCGAGTTCGATCAGGCCGACCGCATAGGGCATGTCGAACGCCGGGAACTTCGGGTAGTGCATGGTGACGTGCGAGTAGACGACGCCCGCGCCGGCCGACTCGACGCTCTCCCACTCCAGCGATGCGCAGTGGTTGCAGCCGGGCGCGAACGGGAAGCGCGGGGTGGCGCAGGCCGTGCACTTCTGGAACAGCAGTTTGCCCTCGGCCACGCCGTCCCAGTAGGCCCGGTTGTCCTTGTTGACCACCTTGCGCGGGCGCAGCGCGCGCTCCGCCGGCGCGGCCTTCGGCTTCTTCTTGTGCGGCGTGTAGCGCAGGATCCGGAAGCGGTGCGTGCCGACCAACTCGCGGCCGGCCTCGCCCTCGACGTAGATGTTGACCAGCGTGGTGATGAAGTGGCCGACACCGAGACCCGTGGTCTTCTCCTCGGACACCGTCTCGATCAGCTGGTCGTACTGCACCATCTCGCCCAGCCGCAGCGGCCGGATGTACTCCTGCTCGCAGTTGGTCGCCACGACCGAGCCGAAGCCGTTGTCGGTGAAGTGTTTGTACAACTCGCCGGTGACCGTGTTGACCGTCAGGCCCGCGTCCATCCCGCGCATGATCCACACCTGGAGCATGGTCGCGGGTGCGACCACCTCGCCGAAGTGGGTCGCCGCGGCGGCCTCGGGATCGGTGTAGACCGGGTTCTTGTCGCCCATGGCCTCGGCCCAGTGCCGGATCATCGGCCCGTTGACCGGATCGAGCGCGAGCACGCCCGACTGGTCGTGCACACCCTCGTACTTCTTGACGACCGCGAGGAAGGCGGCCTTGTCCCGGCTGGTGGTGTCCGTCATGTCGTCCTTCACCGCTTCACTCGCGTCATGCCAAGGCGGACCATGGCGACGATCTCCCGCTGGACCTCGCTGACGCCGCCGCCGAAGGTGTTGATCTGGGCGCGGCGGTTCATTGCCTCCAGGAGTCCGTCGCCGAACGCGCCGGGCGACCTCGGTCGCAGCGTCGCGTCGGGGCCGACGATCTCCATCAGGTTGCGATACACCTCGATGGCACCTTCGGTGCCGAAGAACTTCACGCCCGACGCGTCACCCGGGTTGAGCGTGTTGTTGCCGACGTCGTGCACCAGACGCCAGCTGAACATGCGTACGGCGGACAGGCGCGCGTAGGTCTCGGCCAGCTTGAGCCGCACCCACGGCTGGTCGATCACCTTGACGCCGGGTTCCACCTCGGTCTCGCGCGCCCACGCCAACACCTCGGCGAAGAAGTCCTCGGCCTGCATGCCGAGCGCGGCGAGCGCGACCCGCTCGTGGTTGAGCTGGTTGGTGAGCAGCTTCCAGCCCGAGTTCTCCTCGAACACCAGGTTGTCGTAGGGCACCCGGATGTCGTCGTAGTACGTCGCCGTGGTGGTCATCCCGCCGACGGTGACGATCGGGGTCCAGGAGAAGCCCGGGTCGGTGGTCGGCACCAGGATCATCGTGATGCCCTTGTGCTTGGGGGCGTCCACGTCGGTGCGGCAGGCGAGCCAGATCCAGTCCGCGCCCTGGGCGGTGGAGGTGAAGATCTTCTGCCCGTTGATCACCCACTCGTCGCCGTCGCGCACCGCGCGGGTGCGCAGCGAGGCCAGGTCGGTGCCGGCCGAGGGTTCGCTGTAGCCGATCGCGAAGATGATCTCGCCGGCCAGGATGCGCGGCAGGTAGTAGCTCTTCTGCGCCTCGGTGCCGAACTTCATCAGGGTCGGGCCGACGGTGTTGAGGGTGACCATCGACACGGGCGCGCCGGCGCGATACGCCTCGTCGAAGAAGATGAACTGCATCTCCGGGCCCTTGCCCTGCCCGCCGTACTCGGTCGGCCACCCGATGCCGAGCCAGCCGTCGGAGCCCAACTGTCGGCGCACCCGCCGGGTGGTCGGACCGCCTGCCTCGCCCTCGCGGTCGAGGTCCGCGCGGACGTCGGGGGTGATCAGCCGGGTGAAATAGTCCCGCAGCTCTGCCCGCAGAGCGTCCTGCGCCGGGGTCGGGGCGAGATGCACGTCACTGCTCCTTCACGTGCGTGGATCGCGTGGTCGCGACGCGGGTCGACGCCCGCCGGGCACGGAAGGGTCGCGGTCGGGTCTGCCCCGCGCTGCACATCGATACGGACCGGGAACGCGTGTCACCCGGCACGTCGAATCTCTCCGACTCGGGATCGCTTGTCAATATCAAGCATTTTTTCGATGCCGGCCGGCCCGCGGAAAACGGGTGGTTCGGGCTCGGGTGGGGCCGCCACACTTGCGGGCATGGACATACCCGCCCGGCAGATCCGCGCGCTGTGGAGCGAGGACACGATCACCGTGTACCAGGCGTACAAGCCGCAGATCGCCGACGCGGCCGTGCGGGACGGGCGATTTCCGGACACCTGGAGCCGGGAGCGGATGACCTGGGTCAAGCCCAGCTTCACCTGGATGATGTACCGCTGCGGGTGGGCGACCAAGCCGCGCCAGGAGCGGGTGCTCGCACTGGAGATCGACCGCACGGGTTTCGAGGCGGCGCTCGCGGGGGCGTGCCTGAGCCACTACGAGCCCGGCACCTACCCCGACCGCGACGCGTGGGGCCGACGGCTGCACGCGACCGCGGTGCGGATCCAGTGGGATCCCGAACGCGACCTGCACCTGCGGCCGTTGGCGCATCGTTCGCTGCAACTCGGGCTGGCCGGGTGGGCGACGCGCGCCTACGCCGACGAATGGACACGCCGGATCACCGACGTGACCGCGCTCGCGCATCGGGTGCACGACCTGGTCCGCGCCGGTGATCACGACGGCGCCCGCGCGTTGTTGCCGGTCGAGACGGTGTACCCGTTGCCGGCGGAGCTGGTGCCGGTGATCGGGGCCTCGCCGGTGGGCTGAGGGCCTGTCGCCGGGAGCCGTCCGCGGCCCGGCGGCCGGCTCAGTGCACGGTCAGCCCGCCGTCGATGCTGACGATCTGGCCGGTCATGAAGCTGCCCGCGTCGGACGCGAGCAGCAGGGCCAGGCCGGTCATCTCCTCCGGCGCGGCGATCCGGTTCAGCGGCGCCGCGCCCCGCATCCGGGCCATCGTCTCCGGGCCGGTCTTGCGGACCATGTCGGTCTCCACCGCGCCCGGGGCCATCGCGTTGACCCGGATGCCGTGCGCGGCCAGCTCGCCCGCCATGGTGCGCGTGAACGCGACGAGGCCGGCCTTGCCCGCGGCGTACAGGCCCTTGCCCTCGGCACGGGTGAACACGGCCGCGCTGACCACGTTGACCACCGAACCGCGCCCGGAGGCGATCAGGTGCGGCAGCGCGTACTGGACCAGGAACACCGGTCCGCGCAGATTGACCGAGAACGACTTGTCCCACGCCTGCGGGGTGATCGCGCCGAGCGGCTGGGCGAGTTCGTTCGCCGCGTTGTTGACCACGATGTCGATGCCGCCGAAGTGCGCGACGGTCGTGTCCACCAAAGCGGCCAACTGCTCCAGTTCCCCGCAGTGCGTGGCCACCGCGAGCGCCCGGCCGCCGGCGTCGGTGATCTCCTTCGCCACCGCCTCGCAGGCGTCCGCCTTGCGGCTGGCGATCACCACCGAGGCGCCCGCCGCGGCATAGGCGTGCGCGATGGCCCGTCCGATGCCCCGACTGCCCCCTGTGACGATCGCCACCCGACCACTCAGGTCGAACATCGCGTTCGCGTCCCGTACTTCGCGCGTGTCGCCGCTCATCGGCCACCCGTCCCGTCCGCCACCTCGGTGGCTCGTCCTCCGTGCGTGCCCGTGGATGCGACACGTGTGGAGATTTGTATTGCACAGTCAACTACTTCGGGGCAAGGTGTCGGGCGAATCGACGACCGGCGGAAGGCACGTACATGGCTGGGCTGATCGACGCGCGACGCACGTGGGAACTCGCCGAGAATCGACTGGCCGAGGAGCGTGATCCGCGCCGCCGCGCGATCTTGACCACGCTGGTCGCGCACATGCACGCCGAGCACGAGGGCGATCTCGACGCGCTGATGGCGACCGTCGCACCGAACGCGTGTTATCACCAGTGGGGCGCGTCGGTTGTGGACAGGGCCCCCAAGAGTCACGCCGAGGTCCGCGAGTTCTATCGTGCCGTGGTCGAGAACGACTGCGGCCGACTCGCCCACCACATCGACCGGTTGACGGTGGATCGGGACACCGTGGTCACCGAGGGGATCCTGCGGATCGCCTACCCGGGCCGGGTCCTGCTCGGGATGGGTCGGTCGGTGCCGGACGTCGACGCGTTCTACCTGTACGAGACCCGAATGGCGATCGTGTGGGCCTTCGACGAGCAGGCGCTCGTGGTGTGCGAGGACAGCTACTCCACCGGCGACGGGTTCGCCGACATGCGCCGACTCGGGCCGGACGAGGTGCCCGCGCGGATGGGCGTCTGACGGCGTGTCACCGGGGCCGGCGGCGGCGCCCCGGCCCACCATGGGACTCCCGCGCGGCGGCCGACGCGGGCGGTTCGCGGTCCTGTCGGTGCTGTCGTTGTCCACAGGAGCTGCGCGGCAGCCCCCACATATTTCCACAGCCTGTGGATAACTTATGCACAGATGGGATCCCGATCTGTCGGTGGGCCGGCGGATCGGTGATCGTTCGTGTCCACAGGGGCTGGCGGGAATGCATTCATGGTTGGCGTTTCCGCCACTCACTCCGACTTCGCCGCACCGGTCAGGATCGGAGACGAGCCGGAGGCCCCCCGCTCACCTCCCGACCGCAAGCGCGTTCCGGGGTGAGGACGCCGATCGGCTCGCTCCCTCCATCGAGCACGGGGTCGTTGGAGGAGAGTGCTCCACGGGGGATGGGTCCGCGCACACACGCCGTCGCGGATCGAGGTGCGGCCGTTCCCCGCATCTCCGCGCCGGCCGCGGTCGCGACCGTGAGCCTCCCCCGGTTCGCGGGTCGCACCGGGCCGGCGCGCACACCCACCGCACGTTCGTGAGGGATAGGTTGCCGCCATGCGTCGCGTGGGGATCGTGCTGTTCGACCCGGTTCGAGTGTTCGAGTACGCGGTGGCCTTCGAGGTCTGGGGCGTCGACCGCACCACCCGGGGCGTGCCGCCGTTCGAGGTGCGCGTGTGCGGCCCGGGGCGGGCGGCGGTCGAACTGGGCGCGGGAGTGGTCTGCGTCCCCGATCACGACCTCGACGGCCTGGCCGACTGCGACCTCGTCGTCGTCCCGGGCAACGAACACCGGACCGCGCCACGCCGCGAGGAATTCCCCGAGGAGGTCCTGGCCGCCCTGCGCGCCGCGCACGCCCGCGGTGCCACCATCGCCTCCCTGTGCTCGGGCGCGTTCGTCCTGGCCGCCGCCGGCCTCCTCGACGGGCGACGGGCGACGGCGCACTGGATGGACACCGAGGACCTGGCCCGACGCCACCCGGACGTCGCGGTGGACGCCAACGTGCTGTTCGTCGGCGACGGTTCGATCTGGACCTCGGCCGGCTCCGCGGCCGGCATCGACCTGTGCCTGCACCTGGTCCGCCTCGACCACGGCGCGGCCGCCGCCGCCGAGATCGCCCGCACGATGGTGACCGCGCCGTTTCGCTCCGGCGGCCAGGCCCAGTTCATCGACAACCCGGTGCCGGCCGCCCCCGCCGACCCGGGCGACGCGCTCGACCGGCTGCGCGGGCGGGTGCTCGACGACCTGGGCCACCCCTGGACGGTGACCGAACTCGCCGCGCTGGCCGGGATGTCCGAACGCAGCTTCGCCCGCCACTTCGTCCGCGGCACCGGCACCTCGCCCCTGCAATGGTTGTGCACCCAGCGCGTCCTGGCCGCCCAGCGCCTCCTGGAGATCGGCGACCTCTCGATCGCCGCCATCGCCCGCCACTGCGGCTTCGGCTCCCCCCTGACCCTGCGCCAACACTTCACCCGCCGACTCGGCGTGGCCCCCAGGGACTACCGCGCCGGCTTCCGCGGCGTCGGTCCCGCCCGGCACGGCTAGATCGAATTGCGGCGACCGGTGCGTCGATCGGCGCCGGCGGACCCGGGCCGAATGGCTGAAAGGCCGTTCGAGCGCCTCGTCTCGGGGCACCCCTCCCTTCTCGGACCGTGTGTTGCCAGGGAGGCCGGATTTGCCCGCCAGTCATGTCGCACCCCGGCTGCGCTCCGGCGTGCTGCGGACGAAGCCCGTGGACGCCATCCTCGCGGAGAGCGGCCACGGCGAGGGGGAGGCCGGTCTGCGGCGCTCCATGGGGCTGCTCGAACTGACCTTCTTCAGCGTCGGCGCGACGCTGGGCACCGGGATCTTCGTGATCCTGGCCGAGGCGGTGCCCAAGGCCGGCCCGGCGGTGGTGATCTCGTTCGTGCTGGCCGCGGTCACCGCGCTGTTCTCGGCGCTGTCCTACGCCGAACTGGCCGGGACCATCCCGGTGTCCGGCTCGTCCTACTCCTACGCATACGCCACGCTCGGCGAGGGCATCGCGTGGGTGTGCGGGTGGTGCCTGCTCCTGGAGTACGGCGTGTCCATCTCCGCCGTTGCCGTCGGCTGGGGGCAGTACGTCAACGAACTGCTCGACTCCGCCTTCGGAGTGCGCCTGCCCGACGTGATCAGCCAACCCCCGGGCGACGGCGGCACGTTCAACGTGCCCGCGGTCGTCGTCGTGCTGCTCGCGGTCCTTCTGCTGGTGCGCGGGGTGTCGGAGAGCGCCGTGGCCAACACGATCATGGTCTTCATCAAGCTGATCACCCTCGCGTTCTTCTGCGCCATCGCGTTCACCGCGTTCGAGCACGGCAACCTGACCCCGTTCGCGCCGCTGGGGGCTGCCGGGATCAGTGCCGGCGCGTCCCAGGTGTTCTTCTCCTACATCGGCTTCGACGCCGCCTCCACCGCCGGCGAGGAGGCCAAGAACCCGCGCCGCGACCTGCCGCTCGCGATCCTGATCTCGCTCGGCATCGTCACCATCGTCTACGTGGCGGTCGCCCTCGCCGCGCTCGGCGCCATGCCGTGGGACCAGTTCGAGGGCAGCGAGGCGACGCTGGCGCAGATCGTCACCGACGTCACCGGCGGCTCGTGGGCGTCCACCATCCTGTCCGCCGGGGCGATCATCTCGATCGCCAGCGTCGTGCTCACCGTGCTGTACGGGCAGACCCGGATCCTGTTCGCGATGGCGCGCGACGGCCTGATCCCGCCGATCTTCGCCAAGGTCGACAGCCGCACGCAGAGCCCGGTGGCCAACACGCTGATCACCGGCGCGTGGGTGGCCCTGCTGGCCGCCCTGGTCCCGCTCGGCCGACTCACCGAGGCCACCAGCATCGGCACCCTGTTCGCCTTCACCCTGGTCAACATCGGGGTGATCGTGCTCCGCCGCACCCGCCCCGACCTGCCGCGCGGCTTCACCTCGCCGTTCTTCCCGATCACCCCGCTGCTCGGCGTGGGCTTTTGCATCTACCTGATGGCCCGGCTCTCCGGGACCACCTGGCAGGTCTTCCTGGTCTGGATGGCGGTCGGCGTGGCGATCTACTTCCTGTACGGCTACCGCCACTCGCGCTGGCGCGCCGAAGCCGGCGCCGAGGCGGACCGGTGAGCGCGGACATGCGGATCGTGGTGGGCTGCCGGCCCGAACCGCGCGGGCAGGACGCACTCGCGCTGGGCGCGCTGCTCGCCCGCCAGGCGGGTGCCCGCGTCGTGCTCGCACACATCCGCCCACCCGCCCAGCCCGGCGCCGGGGTCGGCGCGGTGGACGCGGAGTGGCGCGCGTTCCTGCGCGAGGAGACCGATCGGCTGCTCGACGACGCGGAGCGGCAACTGCGGGAGCGGGACCCGGACCTGCCGGTCGAGCGCGCGATCGGCGACAACCGGGGCAGCGGCCGGGGACTGGCCCGGATCGCCGAGGAGCACGACGCCGCGCTCGTGGTGATCGGTCCCGCGCCGGGCGGCCGGACCGGGCGCGTTGCGCTCGGCAGCACCGCGGACCAACTCCTGCACGGCTCGCCCGTGCCGGTGGTGCTGGCGCCGCGCGCCTTCGCCGAACATCCGCCGCCGCGCATCGCCCGCTGCACGATCGCCTACCAGCGCGGCGTGCAGTCGGACCAAGTGGCGGCCTGCGGCGTCGCGTTCGCCCGGCTCCTGGACGCCGACGCGCGGCTGCTCACGCTGGTGTTGCGACCGGTCCGGCTCTACTCGGGCAAGCAGCACCAGACGGCCGAGCAGCAGGTGTTGCGCGCCGTGCGCGAGCAGGCCCGGCAGGACTTGGCGGAGGCGATCGCCGACCTCGACGGGGCGGTCGACGGCGAAACGGTCGAGGGCGACGACGTACGTGCCGCGCTCGACGCCGTCACCTGGGCCGACGACCTGCTGATCTGCGCGTCCGGCACGGTCGGCCCGGTCAAGCGGGTGTTCGTCGGCGACGTCTCGCACAAGATCGTCCGCAACGCCCGCACCCCGGTCATGGTCCTCCCGCGCGGCGTCCGCGCCGACGCCTGGAAGACACGCGCCCCGTCCACGCCCTGACCCACCGCACCCGCCGTCCCGGCCGGCGTAGCCGTCCTCCGCGCCTCAGCCCGCCGGCACCGCGGACCCGCTCGACACCGCCGGAATCACCACCGGCTCCACCGTCGCCTGCTCGGCCGGCGCCGCCGGTGCCCAGCGCTCCGGCGCCGCCGCCACCTCGCGCCACCACGGCTCCACCTCGGCCCCGTCCACCAGGGCCGGTTCGAACAGCGCGCCGGGCCGCGGGACCACAAGCCCGGTGCCCAGCGCCCGAGCCGCCGCCACCGACCGCTCGGCCGGCTCCTCCCACGCGTGCGGCGCCAGATCGAACGTGCCCCAGTGGATGGGCAACATCAGCCCGCCGCCCAGATCCGCGTGCGCCTGCACCGCGCCCTCCGGGTGCAGATGCACGTCGGGCCACGCCTCCGCGTACGCCCCGGCCTGAATCATGGTCAGGTCGAACGGCCCATGTTCGCGGCCGATGTCGGCGAAGCCCGGGAAGTAGCCGCTGTCCCCGCTGTGGAAGACCCGGTGTCGGGGCCCGGCGACCACCCACGACGCCCACAACACGGTGCCGAGCACCCGCGCGCCGCGATTGCAGTAGTGCCGCGCGGGCGTCGCGGTGAAGGCGAGCCCGGCGACCTCGGCCGACTCGTGCCAGTCCAGCTCGGTGATCCGGTCCTCGGCGACGCCCCACCGCTCCAGATGCGCGCCGATCCCCAACGGCACCACGAACAACACCCGCTCACGCCTGGCCAGCGCCACGATGGTGGCCAGATCCAGATGGTCGTAGTGGTCGTGCGAGACGACCACGACGTCGGGGTCGGGCAGATCGGCGAAGCGCACCGGCACCGCGTGCAGCCGGGCCGGGCCGAACGCCGCCGACGGCGAACATCGGGTGCTCCACACCGGGTCGAACAGGACCCGCACCCCGTCGATCTCCACGAACACCGTGGCGTGCCCCAGCCAGGACGCCCGCAGCCCGGTCGCCGGTGCCGGTGCGAAGTCCGCCGCCGACGCGGTGACCAGGGGAATCGCCCCGGCCGGTCGACGCAGTCCGGACGCGGCCCGTTGCGCGCGCATCATCTTGCCGAGCGCGCCCGGACTGCCACGGCGCGTCGGCACGGGATTTCGGAACGCGCCGTCGCGGAAGTGCGGCGATCTGCGGACACGCTCCAAGCGCTTGCCGGCGGGTCTGGCGCCGAACGCCGCGGGAGCCAATGACGTGAACACGTGCCCGGCCACATGGACTCCTCGGGCAAGCGGGGTCTTCGGCCGACCGTACTGGGGTCGAACCGGCGACCGGTGATCGGGACGAGTGGAGATTAACCCCGCGCCCGACGCTGAAACGTCGTCCACGGGGAGGGGTCGCGGCCCCGATGATCCTCCCGGCGGAGTAGGGGTCGGGAGCACGTCGGAGCACTTTGCCCGACAACGAACCCGTCGGTCCCGAGATGCGCCGGCCGGGTGAACGGGCCCACCCGGCCGGGGGAATGGGCACCGCGTCCGGGCAACCGTCCGCCCGCCCCCACGCTGTCGGCCGACGTGAGTAGTGTTCGAGTCGTCGCCACCGGGGATGACGGGGCATCAGTCCCCTTGCAACAGCACGGTTTTCCCGCCCCGTCGTGGAGGTTCGGCATCCCCCAACCCACTCAGCGGAGCCAGGAGTCGTCATGCCCGAGACCCGTACCTACCTTGAGCTGTCCGAGGAAGGCGACGGCGCGCACAAGTACTACGAAGTGGTCGTCGACGGCTGCGACGTCACGGTCACGTACGGGCGGATCGGGGCCAAGGGCCAGACCGGGACGACCACCCACGCGACGCCGCAAAAGGCCGAGGCGGACGGCAAGAAGAAGGTCGCCGCGAAGCTGCGCAAGGGCTACGAGCCGGCCGTCCAGGGAGTGCGCAAGCCCAGGGCGATCACCCGCCGCGAGATCGTCTCCCGGCCCAGCACGGCCCGCAACTCGGCGCCGGTGTTGTGGCGCTACCGCACCGGCTCCTCCGCGTTCGGCATCTTCGTCGACTCCGAGCGGGTCCTGGTCGGCAACCAGCGCGGCGACGTCTGGTTCCTCGACCACGCCGGCGAGGTCACCGGCCGCTACCAACTGCCCGACGGCGTCAAGTGCATCGTCGCCGACGACTCGTGGATCTACGCCGGGTGCGACAACGGCAACGTGTACGACGTCGGCGGCAAGGCCCCGCGCGTGGCGTACGAGATCACCGACAACATCGACATCTACTGGCTGGACATCCACGACGGCGTGCTCGGCGTGTCCGACTCCAACGGCGGCTGCACCACGATCGACCACGAGGACGAATCGCTCTGGGCCGCGGCCACCAACGGCACCGGCGCGTGGATGGTGCGCTGCGACGAGAACGCGATCTACCACGGACACAGCGCCGGGGTGCAGGCGTTCGCCGCCGGCGACGGCAAGGAGTTGTGGACCACCAAGACCAAGGGCGGCGTGCTCTTCGGCTGGCAGGAACGCGACGACGTGTACGCGGGCACCACCGGCAACAAGGTGCACCGGATCGCCAAGTCCGACGGCAGCATCCGCACCACCTACGACTGCGACGCGTCGGTGTTCTCCTGCGCCACCGCCGAGAACGGGAAGTACGTCTTCGCCGGGGACAGCTCCTCGACGGTGTACTGCTTCACCGAGGACGGCAAGCGGCTGTGGAAGCTGGGCACCACGTGCGGCTCGGCCTTCTCCATGCAGTACCACGACGAGAAGTTGTACATCGTCACCACCGACGGCTCGCTGGCCTGCATCGACGTGAGCGAGGCGGCGATCGCGGCGGCCCAGGGCGGCACCGTGCCGCAGGTGCGCGACGTCAAGGTGGCCGCGATGGAGGCCGTGGTGCCGACCACCGAGGTGGCCACCACCACCGAGGCCGGCACCGGCGTGGTGGTCGAGTGCGTCGACCAGGGCAACGGCCGCCTGCGGGTGCACGTGGTCACCGCGGGCTACGAGAGCGGCTGGAACGTGCAGTTCCCGAAGAACGTGCGGGTCGTGGGCGCGCGCTACGTGGTGGACGCGGTCAGTCCGGCCGAGCGCGGCGGGTTCTACCGGGTACGCGGCGAGATCCGCCGCCTGGTCTGAGCCGACCCGGAGGACTCCGAAGACCCGAACCACACCGAAGCCCCGAACGACCGAAGGGCGGCACCCCCGCGAGGGTGCCGCCCTTCGGCGTGGCCGAACCCGGTGATCAGGGCTGCTTGTGCTCGGCCGGCTCGCGCTGCTCCGCGGTCCAGCCGTCCAGCGGCGGCGTCGCCTCGGCGGCCTTGCGCTTGGTCATCGAGGCCACCCGCTGCTCGTGCCGGGCGCCGAACAGCTGCGGCAGCGTCGGCGTGGTCAAAAAGCCCTCGGCCCGGGCGCTCGCGATGCCGATCCGCGGCAGCTCGCTCGCCTTGCGGAAGCAGATGTAGCGCGGCTCCCAGATCGGGCGGTACTTCTCGTTGGCCCGGTACAGCGACTCGATCTGCCACCAGCGGGAGAAGAACACCAGGACCGCGCGCCACAGCCGCAATACCGGCCCGGCGCCGAGCTTGTTGCCGCGCTCGAACACCGAGCGGAACATCGCGAAGTTCAGCGAGATGCGCTCGATGTCGATCGGCGAGGACGCCTCGGCGGGGGCCTCGGCCTCCGGCTCGGCCGGCTTGCCCTTGCCCTTGCCGCCCTTGGCGGGCTTCGCGTTCGCCGCGGCATACGCCTTGGCGCCTTCTATGACGTCGAGCACCATGAACTCGATCAGCCCGTTGTCCGACTCGCGGTCGCGACGCATCAGGTCGAGCGAGACGCCCTTGGCACCCCACGGCACGAAGCTGAGCACCGCGCGCAGCCGTCCCTCGTCGTCCATGCACTCGACCATCAGGCAGCGCCCGTCGTCGGGGTCGCCGAGCCGGCCGAGCGCCATCGAGAAGCCGCGTTCGGTCTGCCCGTCGCGCCAGTGGTCGGCGAGGTCGAGCAGTTCGCGCATCTCCCCCTCGGGGATGTCCTCGTGGCGGCGCACCCGGGTGGTGTACCCGGCGCGCTTGACCCGGTTGTACGCCTGCCGGACACCGCGCATCGCGCGGCCCTCCAGGCTGAACTCGGACACCTCGACGATCGCCTCGTCGCCCAGCTCCAACGCGTCCAGACCGTGCCGGGCGAAGATCGTGCCGGCCTCCTCGCTGGCCCCCATCACGGCCGGCACCCAGGCGCGGTCCTCGGCCTCGGCGAGCCAGCGGTCGATCGCGCCGGGCCACGCCTCGGGGTCGCCGATCGGGTCGCCGGAGGCGAGCGAGACGCCGCCCACGACCCGGTAGGCCACCGCCGCCTTGCCGCTCGGCGACCACATCACCGCCTTGTCCCGACGCAGCGCGAAGTAGCCGAGCGAGTCCCGCTCGCCCTGCTTGTCGAGCAGCTCGCGCAGCAGCACCTCGTCGTCGGGGGTGAGCAGTTCGCGACCCTTGGGCGCGCGGAAGAGTACGTAGAGCACCAGCAGGAACAACACCACGCCGGCCACGTTGATCACGATGTCGACCCAGCGCGGCACCGAGACGCTGCCCAGGTCGCTGTCCGGGGCGAGGGTGAAGATGCGCAACACCGCGTACAGGATCCGGTCGCCCATGCTGGAGTCGGCGATCCGGTCGGTGGCGTTGACCAGCGTCGAGCCCAGGACCACACCGACCACCGCGCCGCCGGCCAGCACCAGGCCGGCCTTGAGCACGTTGCCCCGGTCGCCCTTGGCGCCGAACTCGGCGAAGCTCAGCAGCAGCGCGACGCAGATCACGAACGTGAGGATCGTGGAGAACCAGTTGAACGGGTGTTGCCGCAGGTCGTCGAACCACAGCGCCCAGATGTAGACCGCGGTGGACGGGACGAGCAGGATCGCCGTGAACGCCCAGGCGGCCCGCTTGCGGCGGGCGAGCATGATGGCGAGGAACGCGGCCAGCGCGGCCGACGTGAATCCGGACGTGACCAGGAACGGCGTGTAGTACTCGCCCGTGTCGTGGTGACGCACCCGGTCGCGCAGCGGCACCGAGACGGCCGACACGAAGTCGAGTGCCGCCACGATCCGCAGGTACCAGATCAGCACCCCCGCCGAGATCCCGCGCACGCGCTCGGCGGCCGGGGTGCCGGTGCCGTTCTTGTTGTGGCCGTTCGCGGCGGCCCGCGTCGTGGCAGACACCGTGCTCCTCGATTGTGGGGTGGTGGAAGAGTCTCATGGCCTATGTCCAGAATTGCGACTCTTCGTAACGCTCGCAGAACAGCGTAGACACCCACGAAGTAATTTGGATGCGCACGATGGCCCTTTGGTACGTCATCCCACGGAGGGATACCCGATCGTTTGCTAATCCCAATGGTGGACAAGCGCGGTTCGGACATACGGCGGGGCCGGTGCGGCATCAATGGACACGCCGCACCGGCCCCGCCGGTTTCACCGGGCTCTCAACCGAATGAGAACCGGTTCGATCAACCCCCGATCGGGAGTCCGCCGAGGGAGGGCACGGCGGGCAGGGACGGGGCCGCGGGGGCGCCGCCACCGGTGAGCTGACCGGCCGCGGGGGCGGCCTGGCCGACCGTTTGGCCGGCGGCGGGAGCGACCGCCGCGGCGCCGTCGCCGACCGTCCTGTTCGCGTTCGTGGCGGTGGTAGCGGCCGTCTGACCTGCGGTCTTCGAGGCCGCGGGGACGGTCTTGGACGCCGTTCCACCGGCCGCGTTGCCCGCGCCCTCGGAGGCCGCGGGGACCTTGTCGGCCAGGCCGCCGACGTCCGGCTGGGTCAGCGCGCCGAGGCCACCCGTGGGCAGTTCCGCCGCGTGCGCGGCGGACGCGCCCAGGATCGGCGCGGCGCCGGCGGCGATCAGCAGGGCGGCCTGGGCTACGCGGCGCGAGATGTGCGTCATGGTGCTCCTCGTGGTGTCACGGTGAGGTCGGGCCCCTCCGGCACCGACCACACTGACTACCGCTCGAAGCACGATCGGGATGCGGGCGCTGTTGGCAAAGTGTTGGCAATGAGCAGGCGTGTCGTCACTATTTGCGGCTGACCGGCTGTTTGTCGGGATCATCCCGCGAATCGGGATCATCCTGCTTTGACTCCGGCAAACGAGTGATCACATCCGACTCACCCGCCCCAGCCGTCACCGGTGTGCTAATCGCGTCGGCGACCCCGACCCCGACCCCGGGTCCGGCCCCCGCCGCGACGGCGACCGGCTCGGCGTCGGGTGCGGCGACCGGGTCGACCGAGAAGGCCGAGCGGCCGGTCAGCAGGTACTGGACCACGAAGCCCAGGGTGACCACCGCGGCGCCACCGACCGCGTCCATGATCCAGTGGTTGGCGGTGCCCATCACCACGATCGTGGTGGACAGCGGGTAGAGCAGACCCAGCCAGCGCCAGCCCTTCGGCGCGATGGCCAGGATCATCAACCCGCACCACAACGACCAGCCCACGTGCAGCGAGGGCATCGCCGCGTACTGGTTGGAGATCTTGGTGAGCGCGCCGAAGTCCGGGTTGTTCAGGTCCTGCACCCCGTGCACGGTGTCGATGTAGTCGTAGCCCGGCATCAGCCGCGGCGGTGCGAGCGGGTAGAGCCAGAACCCGACCAGGCCGGTGAGGGTGGCCACGCTCAGCACGGTGCGCGCCGAGCGATAGGCGGCGGGCTTGCGTACGTACAGGATGGCCAGGATGGTCAGCGGCACGATGAAGTGGAACGTCTCGTAGAAGAAGTTCATGCTGCTCTGCAGCCAGCCGACCTTGGCCACGAAGTGGTTCAGGCCGCGCTCGACGTCGACGTGCAGGAATTTCTCCAGGTCGATGATCTGCTGCCCGTGCTCCTCGGCCACTTGGCGCTGGTCGGGCACCGACGCCCGGATGAACGAGTAGACCTGGTAGCCGACCCGGATCATCAGCAGTTCGAGCAACAGGTTCGGCCGGGACAGCGGACGCCAGCCGAACGGCAGCGCCGGGATCCAGGCGAACCGGCCCTTGTCCGCCACCCCCTGCGGCACCGCCCGCGGACTCCACTTGGCCGACGCCTTGGTGATGAACGGCACCGCGCACGCCGAGGCGATCGCGAGCAGCAGCGGCCCGTTGTCGGCGATCGTGCGGACGGCGGCCAGCTTGCCCCAGACCAGCGTCTTGCTGTCGAAGGTCATGATCATGAAGACCGCGACCGGCCACACCATGCGGTCCGTCTGCCTGGCGCCGAGCCGGGCGACCGCGACGAGCAGGATCCACAACTGCTGGTGCTGCCAGGACACGGGGGAGACCGCGACCATCACACAGCCGGCCAGCGCGGCACCGAGCAGCGCCTGTCCGTCCTTGGCGTAGGCCACCGCGCGCGGCACGCCGAACCACAACACGGCGGCGGACAGCAGCACCACGAGCACGATCTCCAGCGGCCCGGACAGGCCGACCCGCAGCAGCAGACCGTGCAGCGACTGGTTGGACAGCGCGTCGGCGTCGCCGCCCAGGCCCGCGCCGGCGACGTGGTGCACCCAGTACGTGAAGGAGTCGTGCGGCATGGTGACCCAGGCCAGCGCGGTGCAGCCGAGGAAGGTGGCCGTCGCGTTCGCGGCCGCGCGCTGCTTGCCGGTCAGCCACAGGTGGACGGCGAACAGCAACATCGCCGGATGCAGCGCCGCGGCGACGCCCATCGCTATCGAGGCGACCCGGCCCGGAGCGGCTCTGAGCATCGCGGGCAGCGCGAGCAGGACCGGGAGCAGGCTGAGCTGGCCGAGCGACAGGTTGCCGCGCACCGGAAGGGACACCACGAGCAGGGTGATGATCAGCGGCGTCGCGAGCAGCCGGGCGCGGCGGGTGCGGAGGCCGGGCACCGCCCCTGCGACCAGCACCGCGATCGCGGCCACGATGAGCAGGGTGGCCACCGTCCAGGCGACGCCCAGCGTGTGCTCCGCCGCCCGGGTGAGCGGGCGCAGCACCCAGCCGGCGAAGGGTGTGCCATTGAAGGTGGTGCCGCGCGCGTCGGCGTCGTAAAGCGAGCCCGGCAGGTGCAGTACGCCGTCGGGACCGAGCCAGGCGTCCAGGTCCGGCAGCCTGCGGTCCTCGGGTCGGTCGAGTACTTCGTTGGCCTGTCGGACGGCGACGCATGCGGCGAGCAGCCACAGACCCACCAGGGCCAGGGAGAGCCTGGTCCTCCGTATGTCCAGCAGCCGGCGAACGCCTGCCCTCACCATGTACGGCTTCTCCCGTTTTCCTGGAGTTTCTGGGTTTCCCGGGTTTGGTCCTGATTCGTCGCCCGGTGGCCCCCGATTCATGGCGGGGCCATCCGGTTGCCGGCTTCCGGACACCTTGTCACCGCCCGACCGCGACCGAAAGCGGAGGGCCCCTCTCGGGACCCACGCCGTACGCTCGGGGACGGCATGGAACACATTGCCGAATCGACGAGGGGCGAGAGACAACCATGGTGCCGCAGGACGCGTGGACCCGAACGCAGGAGTCCCCCGACGAGGTCGTCGCCGTCGGCTTCCGGCAGGCCGGACCAGCGGATATCCCTGCCCTGCTCGAACTGGTCGAATCCGCCTACCGCGGCGAGGCGAGCCGCGCGGGCTGGACCACCGAGGCCGAACTCCTGGAGGGGCAGCGCACCGACGCGGACGGCGTCGCGGCGGTGGTCGAGGGCTCGGACAGTGTGATGTGGATCGCCGAGCGGGACGGCGTATTGCTCGGCTGCTGCCAGTTGGAGCGGCATCCGGATTCGGTCGTGTACTTCGGCATGTTCGCCGTGCGACCCGGTCGCCAGGGCGGCGGCCTGGGCCGAGCGCTGCTCGCCGAGGCGGAGCGGGTCGCGGTACGGCGGTGGGACGCCAAGCGCATGCGGATGACGGTCATCCGCCAGCGCGAGGAGCTGATCGCCTGGTACGAGCGGCGCGGTTTCGTCCGCACCGGGGCGCGCACCCCGTTTCCCTACGGCAACGAGCGGTTCGGCAGGCCACTGCGCGACGACCTGGAGTTCGAGGAGCTGACCAAGGACCTGTGAGCCGCGCGCGGGACGCGGCCGGGCGGTCGGCGCGGCGCGTTCGTCCGGCGGCCCGCGCATCGGCGGTGGTCGGGGTGGGGATTCCCTCGAATCGGTGCTCACTTTGCCCGGACTTCGGTGGACCGGCTCCGGCACGTCCGGATCGTGACAGCATGGATGTTCGGGGACAGTTCGCCCCCGGCACCGGTCGCCTTGGGGGTCGAAGCCCGTGTCGCACCACGAACCGCCGCCGTATCCGCAGCAGCCGCACCGACCGCCGCCGACGCAGGGCGGCGGTCGCCGCGGCAACCCGCTGATCATGCTGGTGATCGCGCTCGTGCTGGTGGCGGGCGTGGTGACCGCGGTCATCCTGATCAGCCGCGGGGACAGCGACGACGACGGTCCGAAGAAGACCCCCTCGACCCAGGGACCCAAGCAGCCGGGTCTGCCCTCGGGGGTGTTGCCGAGCGGGTTGTTGCCCTCGGACATCGACAGCCTGTTGCCGGACCTGCCGTAGGCCCGGTCGGGCGGACCGACGGGCCGTCTCGGCGCGGATCGGCGCGGATCGGCGGGCCGTTTCCGCGCGGCCTCGGTTGGGACGGCCCGACCGCCCGGTGTGGTGCGGGCGTTGCGACAGCCGGGTGATTCCGCGGCCCGCCCCCGGTCGGGTCCCCGGATCGGCGCGCGGGCTGCCTACAGTCGGCTGACATGGCCAAGCTGATCATCCGATCGTCCGTGGTTGTCCTGCTCGCCGGTGTCCTGGGCGCCGGACTCGTCGTGGGGCCGGCCGCGCCCGCCGAGGCGGTCTCGGACGACGTCTGGGACCGACTCGCCGAGTGCGAGAGCAGCGGCCGCTGGAGTCTCGACTCCGGCAACGGCTACTACGGCGGACTCCAGATCCTGCCGAGCACGTGGGACGAGGCGGGCGGACAGGAGTACGCCGACCGGCCGGACCGGGCCACCCGCGAGGAACAGATCGCCGTCGCCGAGCAGATCCTGAGCATGCAGGGCTGGGAGGCCTGGCCGCAGTGCGCCCGACAGATCGGCATGCTCGGCTCGCGGTACACGGTCAAGGCGGGCGACACGCTCTCCTCGATCGCGCGCGACCTCGGCGTGATCGGCGGTTGGCAGGCGCTCTACGCGGCGAACCTGGACGTGATCGGCCCGGATCCGGAGCACCTGGTGCCGGGGACGGTCCTGAACGTGCCGAAGGCCGCTCGCAGGAGCGGCCCTCGATTGATCAGGATCACGAAGTGATCGGTGCTCACGACTGGGATCGAACCAGTGACTTCCTCGGTGTGAACGAGGCGCTCTCCCGCTGAGCTACGCGAGCGTGCGTAGTTGCGTGCCCATCTTAACCAGTAGTGGCGCCGGGGTTAACCGGCCCCGGGTGAGTGGGTCGCCCCCTCCCCGTGACGGGGCGGCCCACTCGTACTCACCGCCGAGTGGTGCAGACTCCAGGGTGCGGCCTTCGGCGGGGTCGATTCAACCGGATTTCCCCGCCCGGTCCGGCCGCGCAGCGCCACCAGCAGACCGGACAGGCCGAACACCAGGGTGACCAGTGGCGCCGGTTGCCGCAGCAGCCCGATCAGGTTCGGATTCGCCGGGAGCCCGGACCGATGGACCGCCGCCAGGCACAACACGGCGCCGGCCACCGCACAGAGCGCACAGGTGACGAGCGGGGTCGAAATCGGGTGCCTGCGGTCGGTCTGTCGAGCTGTCACGGTGAACTCCCGGACGGGCTTGGCGCGTTTCCTCCAGCCTGGCCGGACGGCCGCCGCGCGACCAGGTAGGTGCCTGGCCGATCGGGGGTGGGGCCAGCCCCACCCTGCGCCGGGTCCCGCCGAAACCGCCACCGTGTCGGTGCCGTGTGCCTATCCTGGCTGCCCGTGATCGCCGACCGGAGGCGCCCCGCTTCATGAAGCTGTTGCACGCCGCCGACCTGCACATCGACAGCCCGCTCCGCGGCCTCTCCGGCTACGAGGGCGCGCCCGCGGCACAGATCCGCGGCGCGGCGCGGCGGGCCGTGGTCAACCTCGTCGACCTGGCGCTCGCCGAGGCGGTCGACGCGGTGCTGCTCGCCGGCGACATCTACGACGGCGACTGGAAGGACTACCACACGGGGTTGTTCTTCGGCGTGCAGATGCGCCGCCTGGAGGAGGCGGGCATCCGTGTCCTGCTGGTCGCGGGCAACCACGACGCCGACAGCCGGATCACCCGGGAGTTGCGGCTGCCGGCCAACGTGCACCGCTTCTCCACCGCGCGCCCCGAGACGGTCGCCTTCGAGGACCTGGGCCTGGCCGTACACGGTCAGGGCTTCGCGGTCCGGGACGTGACCGACAACCTCGCGCTCGCCTATCCCGCGCCGCGCGGGGGGATGTTCAACGTCGGCCTGCTGCACACCGCGCTGACCGGCGCCGAGGGGCACGCCACCTACGCGCCGTGCAGCGTCGGCGACCTCGTCTCGCGCGGCTACGACTACTGGGCGCTCGGCCACGTGCACGCGCGCGAGGTGGTGCACGAGCGCGAGCCGTGGATCGTCTTCCCGGGCAACATCCAGGGCCGGCACGCGCGCGAGACCGGGCCCAAGGGCGCGACGCTGATCACCGTCGACGACCACGGCCGGGCCGCCGTCGAGCACCGCGACCTGGATGTGGTGCGCTGGGCCCGCCTCGACGTCGACGCCTCGACCGCCGGCGGTGTCGACGACGTACTCGACCTGGTTCGGCGCGCCGTGGCCGAACAGCGCGGCGCGGCCGGCGACCGCCTCCTCGCCGGCCGGGTGCGGATCACCGGCGCCACCGACGCGCACGAGGCGCTGTGGCGCGACGAGCGCCGATTCGTGTTCGAGACCCGGGCGCTGGCCGCCGAGTTCTCCGGGGTGTGGCTGGAGAAGATTCGCCTGGAGACCCGACACGCCGACTTGGCCGACGCCGGGTTCGAGGTGCCGACGCTGGTGGAGGACCTGGCCCGGACGGCCAGGGCGCTGCGCGCCGACCCGACCGCGCTGGAGCAACTGGTCCGGACCGTGCCCGGGATACGCACGCTCGACCCGAAGGTCGCCGAGGAGGGCATAGCCCCCGCCGACGCGGCCTGGCGCGCCGACATCTTCGATCAGGCCGTGGAGTTGCTCACGGCGCTGGTCACCGGGACCGACGGGGAGCACGCGTGAGGATCGACCGGCTCGACCTGATCGCGTTCGGCTGCTTCACCGACCGCCACATCGAACTCGGCGCCCCGGGCGTGCACGTGATCAGCGGCCCGAACGAGGCCGGCAAGTCGACCGTGCGGCACGCCCTGGACCAACTGCTCTACGGGATGGACCGACAGACCTCGTACGACTTCGTCCACGCGATGCGCGACCTCAAGCTCGGCGCGTTGGTGCGCGACGAGCACGGGCGGGTGCTCGACGTGGTGCGGCACAAGCGCGACCGGGATCCGCTCACCCGCGCCGACGGTTCGGTCCTGGCCGAGGCCGAGCTGACCCGGATGCTGGCGGGCGTGGGCCGCGACGACTTCCGCCAGGTGTTCGCGCTCGACCACGCCGGGCTGCGCGCGGGCGGGGCCGAACTGCTGCGCGGCGAGGGCGACGTGGGCCGGGCCCTGTTCGAATCGCGCTCCTCGGCCCGGCTCGGCGAGGTGCTGACCCGCCTCGAGGAACGTGCCGCGCAGTTGTACAAGATCCGCGGCAAGAACCAGCGGATCAACGCGGGCCTGGTCGAACTCGGCCGGCTGCGCAAGCGGGTGCAGGACGACGGCCTGGCCCCCGCGGTCTTCGGCGAGGCGGTCAAGGAGAGCCGGCGCGCCGAGGAGGAGCGCGACCGGCTGGGCCGCGACCGCAGCGATGCGCGGGTCCGGTTCGAACGCCTCGACCGGGTCCGCCAGGCGCTGCCGGTGCTGGCCAAGCGGGCCGAACTGGACGCCGCGCTGGCCGAGACGAGTGCGGGCGGGCCGCCGGTGGGCCCCGACGTGGCGGCAGCGCTGGCCGCGCTCGACGCGCGGGCCGCAGAGGCGGCGGCGGAACTGGCCCGGATCGAGCGAGAGTCGGCCCGGGCCCGCGCCGAGTGGGCCGAACCGGGGGCGGACCGCGACCTGTTGGCGGCCGGCGCCGCCGTGGACGCGCTGCACGCCGACGTCGCGGCGATTCGCGACGCGGTCGAACAGGCCGACTACGCCGACGCCGAGGCCACCGAGGCCAGGGGCGTGGCCGCCGAACTGCTGGCCCGGGTGCGCCCGGACCGCGCCCTCGACGACCCGACCGCCTACGAGCTGCCCGCGGGCGTGGCCGCGCGGGTCACCGCGCTGCGCGACGACCTGACGGTGTGCGAGGCCCGACTCGCCGGCGCCGTCGAGCAGGTCGCGCACCGCCGGGCCCGGCTCGACGCGGCGCGCGCGGCCTGTGCGGCGATCCCCGAGCCCGCCGACCCGGCCGTGCTGCGCGCGCTGTTGCGGTCGGTGCCGGGCGATCCGGTCGAGGACGTTGCGCGCGACGAGCGTCGGCTGGCCGAACTCGACCACGAGGCCGCCGATCTGCGGGGCCGACACGGCCTCGCCGACCTGGACGTGCGCGCCGACGAGCACCCGGCGCGGTTGCGGCTGCCGGGGCGGGAGTGGGTCGCCGACCGGCTGGGCCGGCTGCTGCGGGTCCGGGCCGAGCTGGAGGAGACGGCGGCGGCCGAGCGGGCGCTGCTGAGCGAGCACGACCGGCGCCTTCGTGAACTGGCCGAGTCGTCCCTGGCCGACCCGCCGCCCACCCCCGACGACTGGACGGCGGCCCGGGCCGAGCGGGACCGGCTGTGGACGCTGATCTGCGCGAGCCCGCCGCTGACCGACGACCGGATCGACGCCTACGAGCGGGCGGTGGTCGTGGCGGACGAGATCGCCGGACACATCGCGCGCCGGGCCGAGGAGGCGGTGCGGCGTGGCCGCCTGGAAGCCGACCTGGCCCACGACGAGCGCACGCTGGCCCGGTTGGCCGAGCAACGGGCGGCGGCCACCGGTCGGGCGGCCGAGCTCGACGCGGACTGGGCCCGCGCGTGGGCGCCCAGCGGCCTGCCCGCGCCCGACCCGCACGACGCCGTCGCCGTCCTGGACGCGATCGGCGAGCTGGCCCGGGTCGAGGTCGAGGCGCGGGGTGTGCGCGACCGGCTGGCCGCTGGCCGGGCCCGGGTCGCCGCGCTGGTGGCCGATTTCCGCACCGCGCTGGCCGAGTCCGGCGCGCCCACCGGGACGAGCACGCTGCCCGCGTTGATCGCGCAGGCCGACGCGCGCCGCGACGCGCTGGTCGACGCGGTGCGCGAGCGGGAGGCGGCGGTCGCGGCGGTACGCGAAGCCGAGGCCGAACTTGCCGAGGCGGTCGCCGAGTCGGAGCGGGCCGAGGGCGAACGGGCAGCCTGGGAGCGGCGGCGGCACGAACTGGCGAGCGAGCTGGACCTGCCCGAGGGCGGCCCGGACACGATCGCCGCCGCGGTGGCCACGCTGGCCGAGGTGGCGGCGGCGGTCGGGCGGGCCGACGAGGCGGACCGACGGCGCGTCCGCGCGGCCGACCGGGTGGCCGGATTCGGCGCCCGCGCGGCCGAGGCGTTCCTCGCGTGCGGGCGCCCGGCGCCGAGCGAGCCCGCCGGTCGACCCCCCTTCGCGGCGGTCCTGGACCTGCATCGCGAGCTGACCGCGGCGCGCGGCGTGGAGGCGGCCCGCACCGGCCTCGCCCAGCGCATCGCGGACCTGGACCGGGCGTTGCGCGCCGGCCGCGACGCCGTGGCCCGCATCGAGGCCGAACTCGCCGCGCTGGTCGCCGCGTCCGGTGCCGCCGACCTCGGCGACCTGCGCGCCGCGGTGCAGCGTTCGGCCCGGGTGCGCGAGCTCGAAGCCGCGCTGGCCGAGCACCGCGCGCTGCTGTCGCCCGAGGTCGAACAGGAGGCCGCGCGCTACGCCCCCGACGAACTCGACGTGGAGATCGAGGACGCCGCACGCCGCGTCGAGGAGGCCGACGCCGCCTACGCGCAAGCCGGCGAGACGCTGGGCCGACGCCGACAACGCATGCTCGACCTGGAGCGCGAGTCGGTGGCCGCGGCACAGGCGCAGGAGGAGGTGGCCGGCACGGTCGCCGCGATCGCCGAGGATACCGAGGAGTTCGTCCGGCTGCGGCTGGCCCGCGAGGTGCTGCTGCGGTGCATGGAGGACTACCGCAAGGAGAACCAGGCCCCGGTCCTGGCCCGGGCGGAGGAGGTCTTCACCGCGCTCACCGGGGGCCGCTTCGACCGGCTCGTGGTGGAGACCGAGGGGCGCAAGGGCGCGCCGGTGTTGCGCGCGCGGCGCGCGGGCGCCGGGTCGGGGGCCGGTGTGCTCGGGGTGGACGAGATGAGCGAGGGCACCCGCGATCAGCTCTACCTGGCGCTGCGGTTGGCCTCGCTCGACGCCTACGCCGACGCCGGGCGGGCGATGCCGATCGTGCTCGACGACGTGGCGATGACCTTCGACGACGGCCGCACCCGGGCGATGCTCGCGGTGCTGGACGCGATGGCCGACCGGTTCCAGGTGGTGGTCTTCACCCACCACCCGCACCTGGGCCGGCTCGCCGTGGACACGCTCAAACCGGGCCGGGCGCACGTGCACGAACTGCCGGTCCACGTACCGCCGTCCCGGGCGGGCGTACCGGGGGAGTGACCCGGGCGACCGGGGCCGGCGTGCGGGCCGGCGCGGGGACCGGCGGCGGGTCAGGCGGTCATCGCGAGCCGGAAGCGCACACACTTGCCGCCGGGCTCGGGCACCGATTCCCAGCCGTCGGACAACGATTCGACCAGTATCAGGCCGCGGCCCGTGGTGTCGTCGTCGGCAGCCTCGATCACCTGGGGTGCACGGGCGTCCGTGTCGTGTACCTCGATCCACACGCAGGCGGCGCCGTCGGGCGCGCGATCTCGGCGGACCACGACGCTGAACGGGCGTCCGAGACCCGCGTGACGCACGGCGTTGGTCGCCAGTTCGGAGGCGAGAAGTACGGCGGTGTCGGACAAGGAATCGAGATCCCAGACCTGCAGCGCCACGCGGACATGCTCCCGCACGGCGGACACGCACGCGGGCATCGCCGGCAGCGTGATGGTCGGGCTGACCTCGTCCGCTTCGTCCGCCACTTCCGGATCGGCCAGGGTGGTCATGCAGCTACCTCCTGTTGCGTGGGCTGCGTTTGCCCCCGCAAGCGGCCCCGCCCCGTCCCGTCGCTTTAAGTGATCTTGTAAGCGCGTAAAGTGAGGGTGCTCGGTAGGATGCTCCACGAAACCCGGCGGTGCAACTCTCGCCGCCACTTCGGTGTCCGCGTGTACACGGTTCACTCGATCGGGCGATGTCCCTGACCCTCACATGGAGGTCGGCTCCCACCTGGGGGAGGGGTTCGTGTCGCCCGGCGGCGGGACCTCGACAAGTCAGGGGTGACGGGCCGATGGCGACCTGGTCGCAGGAAACCTACGCACCGACGTGGCGACGGAGCTCGTACAGCAGCGTGCAGGGAAACTGCGTCGAAGTGGTGAACCGGCGGCCCAGCGAGGTCGCGGTGCGCGATTCCAAGCAACGGGCCCGTGCGGTCCTGCGGTTCACCGATCGTGAGTGGACCCACCTGTTGGTTGCCCTTGTCTCGCACCGGATTTGATGACCAGTCAGATCACTCTCCGGGCAGATCGTCGGTAAGCACCGGGGATTCGCTCCAGCGGAAGACGTGAGCCAGTACGGGTTCCACGATCGCCCCGGGTATCTCGCCGTCGAACCAGCGATCCACATGCGCCCAGTGATACGGGTTCAGCAGATATTCGCCGGTCAATCCCTCGATCGTGGCGAACTCCTGTTCCCACGCGTGGGTCCACGCGGTGTCGCCCCCGACCGGGTCCACCCGGGACAACGCCCAGGAGCGGATGGTCCCGATGTGCTCCGGCATCGCGATCAGATCCGACTCGAACTCCGCGAGCACGTCGGCGGGAGTGCCCGCGCGCACGGTCAGCAGCAGGGTGCGCTTGATCCGCGGACCGGTCAGCGGCACGAACCCGGCGCGCACCGGGCGCAGGGCGATCGCGTCGGCGGACGCGGGCAGTTCGGGCCGCGCGTCGGCGCGCAGATCCCACGACCAGCCGAGCCCGCCGACGCTGCCGGGCAGATCCGGCCCCGCCGACAGACCCTCGGCCGCGAGTACCGAAGACCCGGGAGCGGGCGGCCCGTCCGCGCGGACCACCCACCGCCTCACGCGGACACCCCCGAGCCGCCCTCGGCCGGTTGCAGCGCCCGCCGCTGCCGCTCCAGCGCGTAACCGTCGGTAGCCGCCCAGAACGCCGCCACCTCCGGATCGGCCGCCGCGGCCCCGCGCATCGCGTAGAACGCGCGGATCCCCGGCAGGATCCACAGGATGTGCACGGTGGTCGCGTCCCGACCCGCGGGCGAGCGCCAGACCCGCTCCAGGCGCATCCCGCGCCGTTGCGCGCCCGGCAGATAACGATCATGGAACTGGCCCAGCCACCAGGCGACCTGATCGTTCGTCAGGGTCACGTGGTCGAGGATGCTCACGGTCTGTGGGACGGGCGTCGCGGGGGTGTTCACAGCTTGTCCGCGACGGTCTCGCGGTAGTGCGCGATCCGCTCGCGCAACACCCGCAGCCCCCGCGGCCCGGCCAGTTCGGCCGGGTTGGGGGCGAACACCAGGCGGCTCGCGCCCGCGTCGGTGAACCGGCGCACCCAGTTCGGGTCGTACTGGAGGTCGCGATCGCACGAGCCGGGCCACGCGGTGATCTCCACCGCGTCCGGGGCCCGACCGGCCGCGGCCATGCTCGCGCGCAGCAACTCGGCGCGCGCCTCGAACTCGTCGGGGGCGATCGTGTACGGGAACCAGCCGTCGCCGATCCGGCCCGCCCGGCGCACCGCCGGCTCGCTGTTGCCGCCGAGCACCACCGGTACCGCGCCGCGTTCGGGGCGCGGCAGACAGTGCACCCGCTCGAACGTGGTGAACCTGCCGCGGAACGTGGCGGGCGCGTCGGCCCACAGCGCGCGCATCGCGCCCACACACTCCTCGAGCCGGGCGCCGCGCTCGGAGTACGCCGCGCCGACCGCGGCGTACTCCTCCTTCTGCCAGCCGATGCCCAGGCCGAGCAACAACCGGCCGTCCGAGTGCCGGTCGATGGTGGCGGCCCGCTTGGCCAACACCACCGGGCTGTGCAGCGGCGCGACCACCATCGCGGTGCCGAAGCGCAGGGTGCGCGAGGCGCCCGCGAGGAAGGCGATGGTCTCCAGCGGGTCGGGCATCGGCACCACACCCGCCGCGCTGGGGGTGCGGCCGGAATCCGAATACGGGTACAGGGGCTCGTAGTCCTCGGCGACCACGACGTGTTCGACGGTCCACACGGACTCCACGCCACACTCCTCCAGCGTGCCGGCGAAGTCGCGCAGGAAGCCGCCGGAGGTGATCAGACCGTCCGCGAAGGGCGCCATCACGCCCAGCTTGATCGTCATTCTGACGCCCTTTCAGATCCCGTGTCCGCACCCTGCCCCGGTGGGCGTGCGAGCGCAAGACCCGACCGACGGTGTCGTTGGACACGCGGCCGAGGGGTCGTTCGGGCGGTACGCGCGGCCCGCCGCATGCCGCGCGCGCCCGCCGTCGGGGTGCGGGCGCACGCGGTGGCCGCGAGCGGGCCGGGCGGGAGCGACCTACGAAAGCTCGACCAGCTCGTCGTGGCGGTACAGCGGGCGCAGGCCGTCCGCGAAACGCACCGAATACCACTGATACGGGGACAGCGGTGGCCGGTGTGCGTCCGCGAACACCTCGCAGACCTCGCCGATGTGCCCGGTGCTCAGGCCCACCTGCACCCGTACCCGGGTGCCGACCTCGAATCCCTGCCAACGGGTCGCCCCGCCCCCGAGAACCTGCTCCCGATCTTTCGTCGTCGCGTCGCCCATGACGGGCACCGCCCTTCTGCCGATGGGTAGTTCCTCGACTGTCGAGACAATTCCCCTACCCGATATCGGCCCCGGCGCTCGCCCGCTTGACCGGAGGACTCCGTTCGCGCGCGGACTTCACCCGGAAGGAGCGCCCGGGTGGCGCGACGGAGCCGGCAGGCTTCCGATGTGGACGTCTTGTTGTGGATCACCGCCGTTTCCGGTCTCGCCTGGGTCTATCTGACCCTGTTTCACGGCTGGTTCTGGCGCACTGACGTGCGCCTGGCACGGCCCGCCGCGCCACCCTCGGGCAGCGCCTCGGTGGCGGTGATCGTGCCCGCGCGCGACGAGGCCGCCGTGCTCGGGGAGAGCCTGCCCACGCTGCTCGCGCAGGACTTCCCCGGCCGGGCGCGGGTGGTGCTGGTCGACGACGGCAGTACCGACGCGACCGCCGAGGTGGCCCGCCGGTTGGGGGCCGATGCCCGGGTGTCGCTGACCGTGACCTCGCCCGGGGAGCCGCCCTCGGGCTGGACCGGCAAGCTGTGGGCGCTGCGGCACGGCGTGGAGTCGGTCGGCGAGGTGGACTGGATCCTGTTCACCGACGCGGACATCGCGCACGCGCCCGATTCGCTGGCCCGGCTGGTCGGCGAGGCCGAGCGGGACCGGCTCGACCTGCTGTCGGTGATGGCCCGGCTGCGTACGCACACCCGGTGGGAGAAGTTGATCGTGCCGGCCTTCGTGTACTTCTTCGGCAAGCTCTTCCCGTTCCGCCGGGTGAACCGGCCGACGTCCCGCGTGGCGGCAGCCGCCGGCGGATGTGTGCTGGTGCGGCGCACCTCGCTGGAGCGGGCCGGCGGGGTGGCGGCGATCCGGGACGCGGTGATCGACGACGTGTCCCTCGGCGCGGCCCTCAAGCGCTCCGGCGGCCGGATCCGGCTGGTGCTCGCGGACGGCCCGGCGCGGCACGTGGACAGCGTGCGGCCCTATCCGGGGCTGGCCGACCTGTGGAACATGGTCGCGCGCAGCGCGTTCGCCCAGCTCCGGCACTCGTGGCTGCTGCTCGCCGGCACCGTGGTGGGACTGGCGCTGGTCTATCTGGCCGCGCCGGTCGCGCTGGTCGCCGGGCTCGTCGGCGGCGATGTGCCGCTTGCGCTGCTCGGGCTCGCGGTATGGGCGCTGATGACCGCGACCTATGTGCCGATGGTGCGCTATTACGGACGGCCCGCGGCGGAGGCGGTGTTGTTGCCGGCGGCGGCCACGCTCTACCTGGGGATGACCGTGCACTCGGCGGTGCGGCACGCGCGTGGGCGCGGTGCGGCGTGGAAGGGTCGAACGTACCCGGCGCCGGCCGAATAGGCTCCCTTCGTGCCCAGACCGGACTCCACAGCCCGTCCCTATCGCGACGGCGTTCCCGAACACGGCCGCGTGCCCAAGTCGCACACGGTGAAGATGCGCCTGCTCCAACTCATGGACGAGTTGGGCGAGGACGCCCTGCTGCCCTCCGAACGCGAACTCGCCGCCGACTACGGCGTCGCCCGCTCCACGCTGCGCGCGGCGATCGGCGAGTTGGTGATGGAGGGCCGACTGCGCTCGGCGCGCGGGCGCGGCACCTACGTCGCGCCGCCGAAGCTGATGCAGCCGGTGAGCATGGGCAGCTACACCGAGGCGGTGCGCGCGATGGGGCTGACCCCCAGCCGACGTGTGGTCACCCTCGAACACCACGTCGCCAAGCCCGACCTGGCCGAACGGCTGCGGATCCGGGCCGGCGACCTGACCGTGCACGTGGAGCGGGTGCTGCTCGCCGACGACGAGCCGATCGGCCTGGAGAGCACCTACCTGCCGCTGGACCGGTTCCCCACGATCCTGGACGTGCTGCGCCCGGAGGGGTCGTTGTACAAGTGCCTGCAGGACGACCTCGGGGTGGTCTTCGCGGAGATGCACGAGACGGTGGAGACCGTCCTGGCCGCGCCGCGCGAGGCGCTGCTCCTGGAGACCAACCCGGCGCTGCCGATGTTGCTGGTCATGCGCACCTCCTACGACCCGCAGGGGGTGCCCATCGAGCGGGTGCGGGCGCTGTTTCGTGGTGATCGGATGGGATTCGCGACGCGTATGCGGGCCTGACCGACCGACGTTTATAACGACGAGATAACAGGTTCGGACCTTAACGGACTGTTCACCCGGACGACATACCGCCTCCGTGTGCTCGGCATCGGCCACTCCCAAGCTGGTCGCATTCGCCCCCGAGAACACGGAGGAAGCCGGTGCGAGTCATTGTCGTCGGAGGTGGCGTGCTGGGCACCATGCACGCCTGGCAGGCCATCGAGCGAGGCCACGAGGTCGTGCACATCGAGCGCGAGCGCGAGGCGCGCGGTGCATCGGTGCGCAACTTCGGCCTGGTGTGGATCGGTGGCCGCGCCGGCGGCGACGAACTGGACACCGCGCTGCGGGCCCGCGAGATGTGGGAGCGCATCGGCGCCGACGTGCCCGGCATCGGCTTTCGCCCCAACGGCTCGCTCACCGTGTGCCGCGGCGCCGAGGAGGTCGCGGTCGCCGAGGCGGCGCTCGCCCTGCCGGACGCCGCCGAACGCGGGCTGAAACTGCTCACCCCGGAGGAGGCGCGCGGCCACAACCCGGCCCTGCGCGGCTCCTTCGACGCCGCGCTGTGGTGCGAGCGCGACGGCGCGGTCGAGTCCCGCGTCGCGCTGCCCGCGCTGCGCGGCCGGATGGCCGGCTCCGGCCGGTACACCTGGCTGCCCGGACGTGAGGTGCGCGACCTGCTGCCCGCCGGCACCGGGGTGCGCGACGACCACGGGCAGACGCACGAGGGCGACCTGGTGGTGCTGTGCACCGGCGCGTGGCTGAGCGGCCTGGTCCGCGAGCTGGCCCCCGCACTGCCGGTGCGCCGGGTGCGCCTGCAGATGATGCAGACCGACCCGCTCGACGAGGCGCTGACCACCTCGGTCGCCGACGGCGACAGCTTCCGCTACTACCCGGCCTACGCCGGCACCGCCCTCGAGGCGCTGCGCGCCGCCCGCCCGCAGGCGCCGGTGCCCACCGAGCACCGCATGCAGCTGCTGATGGTCCAGCGCCTCGACGGCGGGCTGACCATCGGCGACACGCACGAGTACGACGAGCCGTTCACCTTCGACGTCGACTCCGCGCCCTACACGCACCTGGTCGAGGTGGCCGAGGCCCTGCTCGGCCGACCGCTGCCGGCCGTGCGCCGCCGCTGGGCCGGGGTGTACGCGCAGACCGTCGACACCACCCGCGTCGTGCACCGCGAACAGGTCGCCCCCGGCACCTGGCTGGTGACCGGCCCCGGCGGGCGCGGGATGACCTGCTCGCCCGCGATCGCGGAACGCACCGCCGACACCGTCGGCCTGTGACCCGGCCGCCCCTTCCCGCCCCACCCGTCGTCCAAAGCCCCCCGGAGCACCACTCATGACGAACTATCAGCTCGCCGTCCTGGACATGGCCGGCACCACCGTCGCGGACGACGGCCTCGTGGTCGAGGCGTTCACCCGGGCGATCGGCGCGGTCGGCGTCGAGCCCGGCACGGCCGACTTCGAGCGCAAGCTCGGCTACGTCCACGACACCATGGGCGAAAGCAAGATCACCGTCTTCCGGGCCCTGCTCGACGGCGACGAGGAGCGCGCCCAAGCGGCCAACCTCGCGTTCGAGGGCGCCTACGCCGACCTGGTTGCCGAGGGCCGCTGCGCGCCGATCGAGGGCGCCGAGGACACCATCCGCGCGCTGCGCGCGGCCGGCGTCAAGGTCGCGCTGACCACCGGCTTCGGCCGCCCCACCCAGGACGCGATCCTGGCCGCGCTCGGCTGGGCCGACCTCGCCGACCTCACCCTGTGCCCGGCCGAGGCCGGGCGCGGGCGGCCCTACCCCGACATGGTGCTCACCGCGGTGCTGCGCCTGGGCGTGGACGACCTGCGCGCGGTCGCCGTGGTCGGCGACACCGCGTTCGACGTACTCACCGGACTGCGCTCCGGTGCCTCCATCGCCGCCGGTGTGCTCACCGGCGCGCACGACCGCGCCGTGCTCGAAGCGGCCGGCGCCACCCACGTACTCGGCTCCATCCGCGATCTTCCCGCCCTGCTCCAGGGCTGATTCGACGTCTCGAAAGGGCGATTCCCCATGCGACGCATCCTCGGCCTCACCGCCGCCGCCACCGTGGTCGTGCTCGGCGCGAGCGCCTGCGGCGGGACCGGCGGGAGCGGCTCGGACGACACCAAGCCGGCCGCCAACGCCGCCCCCGGCGGCGCGCCCGCCAAGGGCTCCGGCAGCGTCACCGTCTACTCGGTGGACGGCCTCGCCGACTGGTACACCAAGCGTTTCGCGGACTTCGAGAAGAAGACCGGGGTCAAGGTCAACCTGGTCGAGTCCGGCTCCGGCGAGGTGGTCACGCGCATGGAGAAGGAGAAGGGCAACCCGCAGGCCGACGTGGCGATCACGCTGCCGCCGTTCATCCAGCGCGCCGCCCAGGCCAACCTGCTCACCGCCTACACCCCGGCCGGCTCCGACAAGGTGCCCGCCACCGGCAAGGACGCCCAGGGCCGGTTCACCGCCGTGGTGAACAACTACGCCTCCTGGATCTACAACCCGGACACCGCCAAGCCCGCGCCGACCAAGTGGGCCGAGCTGACCGACGGCCGGTTCAAGTCCAAGCTCCAGTACTCCACGCCCGGCCAGGCCGGCGACGGCACCGCCGTACTGATCCAGCTCCAGCACCTGTACGGCAAGCAGGGCGCGCTCGACTACCTCAAGCGGCTCGAATCCAACAACGTCGGCCCGTCCTCGTCCACCGGCAAGCTCCAGCCCAAGGTCGGCAAGGGCGAACTCAGCGTGGCCAACGGCGACTTGCAGATGAACCTGGCGTCGATCCACAACGACAAGTCCAACTTCAAGGTCTGGTTCCCGGCCGACGACGCGGGCAAGCCCTCGACGTTCGCGCTGCCCTACTTCATGGGCCTGTCCTCGGGCGCCCCGCACGCCGACAACGGCCGCAAGCTGATGGACTACCTGCTCTCCACCGAGGCGCAGACCTCGGTCTCCGCCGACGCGCTCGGCCTGCCGGTCCGCGAGGACGTCAAGCCGACCGACGCGAACGCCGCCGAGATCACCAAGGCCCTGGAGGGCGTGGAGATCTGGGCTCCGGAGTGGGACACCGTCCTCAAGGACCTGGACGCCGACCTGGCCGCCTACAACAAGGCTGTCGGTCGCTGAACCGCCGGCGCACACGTCCGAAATCAACCGCGGACAGGGAGGGAACCCGCATGACCGCACCAGCCATCGAGCGCACCGCGTCCGCCGTCGCGAGTGCCGCGCCGACCGAATCGGCGATCGGCATCCAGGATCTGACGGTCCGTTATGGATCCGTCACGGCCCTGGAGGGGCTGACCCTGGAGGTCGCCCGAGGCGAGACGGTGGCCCTGCTCGGGCCCTCGGGCTCGGGCAAGTCCACCGCGCTCAAGGCGGTCGCGGGTTTCCTCCGGCCCGCCTCGGGCCGGATCACCCTGGCCGGCCGCGACGTCACGTACGAGCCGCCGAACAAGCGCGGCATCGGCGTCGTGGTGCAGAACTACGCGCTGTTCCCGCACATGCGGGTCGCCGACAACGTGGCGTTCGGGCTCAGGGCCCGCCGGGTCTCGCGCGCCGAGGTGGGCCGCCGGGTCACCGAGGCGCTGGACATGGTGGGGATGGCCGGCTACGCCCGGCGCTATCCCCGCGAGTTGTCCGGCGGGCAGCAGCAGCGGGTGGCGATCGCGCGGGCGTTGGCCATCCGGCCGCCCGTACTGCTGCTCGACGAGCCGCTGTCCGCGCTCGACGCCACGCTGCGCGCCGATCTGCTCGGCGAACTACAGCGACTGCGCGGGGAGTTGCCCGACGTGGCGATCATGTACGTGACGCACGATCAGACCGAGGCGCTGGCGCTCGCCGACCGGATCGCGGTGATGCGGGACGCGCGCCTGGTCGACCTCGACGCGACGGACCGGCTCTACCGTCGGCCGCCGAGCGAGTTCACCGCGTCCTTCCTGGGCGCGGCCAACCTGCTCGACGCGCGGGTGCTGGCGGATTGCACGGCCGGGGACGACGCGGTGCGGGTGACGGTGGGCGGGCTGACCGTCGCGGCCGATCCGACCGGGGCGTTCGTCGAGGGCGCGCGGGCGCTGCTCGTGGCCCGCCCGCACACCCTGGGGGTGACCGAGGCCGACCGGGCGGACACGCTGCCCGCGCGACTGGTCGCGACCCAGTGGCGCGGCGCCGACTACCGGCTGACCTGCGTGTTGGAAGGCGACGCCGAGCGGGAGATCCGGATCGACGTCACCGACCTGGCCGCGGTGCCCGCGCTCGGCGAGCGGTTGGGCGTCGCGCTGCCCGCCGAGCCGTGCGTCCTGGTCCCGGCGGGAGCGGGCGGATGACCGCGACGCTGACCGAGCCGCCGATCGCGACGAAGCCGGCCCCGGCCCCGGTCCGCGAGCGGCGGGCCCGCGGCGGCGCGACCCGCGCGTTGTGGGTGCTCCCGCCGCTCGTGCTCGCCGCCGGGTTCTTCCTCTATCCGCTCGCGCTCGTGGTCAAGCAGTCCTTCGTCGACAAGAAGGAGAACGTCGGCCTCGACGTGTGGCGCGACGTACTGAACTCGCCCTCGTTCGGCGACGCGCTGTGGAACACGGTCGAGATCGCCGTGTTGTCCACGCTCGGCTGCCTGGTGGTGGGCTTTTTCCTGGCCCTGGTGTTGTCCTTCGTGCCCTTCCCCGGCTCGCGCGCGGTGAGCAGGATCGTGGACACCGTGCTGGCCTTCCCGTCCTTCCTGATCGCGCTCGCCTTCACCTTCCTGTACGGCACGGCGGGCGTGGTCAACGCGGCGGCGGACAAGCTCGGCCTGGGCGAGCCGCTGGTCGGCTTCCTGTACTCGCCGTGGTGCGTGGTGCTGGCCGAGATCACCTTCTACACCCCGTTCGTGATGCGCCCGCTGCTCGCGGCCTTCGCGCTGGTGCCCCGGGAACGCCTCGACGTGGCGGCCTCGCTCGGCGCGGGTCCGCTGCGGGTGATCCGACAGGTGCTGCTGCCCGAGGCCTGGCCTGCGCTCGCGGCCGGCGGCAGCCTGACCCTGCTGCTCACCCTCAACGAGTTCGGGATCGTGCTGTTCATCGGCGCCAAGGACGTCACCACGCTGCCGATGCTGGTGCACGCCAAGGGCGCGGTCACCTTCGACTACCCGGGCGCGTGTGTGGTCGCGGTGGTCGAGGTCGCGCTGTCGCTGACCCTCTACACCGTGTACCGATTCGTCTTCTCCCGGACAGGAGCCGGCCGTGCTGGTCTGGTCGCGTAGCGGACGCGCCCTCGTCTGGGCGCTGTTCGCACTCGTCTTCGCCCCCCTCGTGCTCGCCCCGCTGGCGATCCTGGGCATCGCCGCCTTCGCCGGCGACTGGAACAGCGTGCTGCCGGCGTCCTGGACGAGCGAGAACATCCGCGAGGCCACCGCGGGCACCAACTACGACAGCCTCGTGGTGAGCATCGAGACCGCGCTCGGCGCCTCGCTGATCGCGATCGTGGTCGGCACGTGGGCGGCGATCGCCGCGCGCGGTGCGCCGCGCCTCGTACGCCGGCTCACCGACGCGGTGTTCCACCTGCCGGTCGCGGTGCCCTCGGTGGTGGTCGGCCTCGGCATGCTGGTGGCCTTCAGCGACGGTCCGATCCTGCTCAACGGCACGAAGTGGATCGTCATCGCGGCGCACGCGGTGCTCGTGGTGACCTTCGCCTACTCGACGGTGTCGGCGGGCCTGGATCGCACCGACGCGGCCTTCGCCGAGGTCGCCGCCTCGCTCGGGGCGAGCCCGACCCGGGTGCTGCTGCGGGTGCGACTGCCGATGTTGCTGCCCTCGATCACCGCGGCGGCCAGCCTGGCGATCGCCCTGTCCATGGGCGAGGTGGGCGCGACGATCATGGTCTACCCGGCCGAGTGGCGCACCCTGCCGGTGTCGATCTTCACCCTCACCGACCGGGGCAAGGTGCTCCTCGGCTCCGCGGTCACCGTCGTGCTGCTGGTCGCGACCCTGGTCGTGCTCATGGTCGTCGGCCTGCTGAAGGGCCGGGTGGAGGAGCGCCGGCGGCGACGGTAGCGGGTCGGGGCCGGCCCACCGCTCAGTTCTTGCCGAACGTACGCGCGGGCGGGGCCGGCGACGCGACCGCCGTGGTGTCGTGGACCACGGCGGCGCCGCCGGTGAAGTCGGCCAGCGCGGGACCGTGCTCGACCCGGCCGGGGAACGGATCGGCGGCGGTACGCCGGGCCAACTCGGCGATCGGCAGTTCGCCGTGCGAGGCGACCAGCACGACATTGCCGAACCGCCGCCCGCGCAACACCGCCGGATCGGCGACGAGCAACAGGTTCGGGAAGACCGACCGGATCGTGGCCACCTGCGTGCGCACGAAGGAAAGCGGCCCGCCGTCGGCCAGATTCACCGCGTACACCCCGCCGGGGGCCAACGTCCGGGCCACCTCGCCGACGAACTCGGCCGAGGTCAGATGCGCGGGCACCCGCGAGTCGGCGAACACGTCCACCACGGCCAGGTCGAACGCGGCGTCCGGTGCCCGGGCGGCCACCTCGCGGGCGTCACCGGTGCGCACCCGGATCTGCCAGGCGCGATCCCACGGCAACGCGCGCCGCACGAACTCGACGAGTTCCTCGTCCAACTCCACCACCTGCTGCCGCGAACGCGGCCGGGTGGCGGCCACGTAGCGGGGCAGGGTCAGCCCGCCGCCGCCGAGGTGGAGGGCCCGCAGCGGCTTGCCGGCGTCCGCGATCAGGTCGACCAGGTGGCCGAGCCGGCGCACGTACTCGAACTCCAACCAGGTCGGGTCGTCCAGATCCACGTGCGACTGCGGCGAACCGTGCAGCCGCAGCGTCCAGGCCCCGGCCCGATCCGGATCGGGTTCGAGCTCGACACTGCCGGACGCCACCTCGGCCCGGACCGGCTCGGGGGCGCGACCGCGTCGACGCTGCTTGTCTGCCATCGGTCCAGTATCGAGCCGCCGTGTGCCCCACCCCCGCGGCAGGTCGGCCGGCGTCAGCGGCCGGTGGTGACGAACCGCTCCAGGCGATCGTCCTCGCCGCCGCGCAGCGTCCGGTCGCCGGTCACGGCGGAGACGGTGATGTTCCCCTTGTTCAGTTCGGTCCAGTCGGCCCGCCGCTTGGTCTCCGGACGGCAGAAGGTGCCGGGCGACGCGCAGTCGCCCTGGCCGATCGCGAACGTGTCGCCGTCGACCGCGGCCGTGTAGCGGATCGCGACCACGGTCTCGGTGCCGATCTCGGTCCAGACCGGTCGGCCGATCCGCTCGCCCGGCACCACGTTCGGGTGGTTGATGTTGACCACGTACCGGTCCGACAGCACGTTGCGGTCCTTCAGCTGTGCCACGTACGAGGGCAGGAAGTCGGCGAACGCCCGGTAGGTGGCCGGGGTCACCTTGAACGTCTCCATGTCGAAGCCGCCGCTGAGCGCGATGGCCGGTTTGCCGTTGTCGTTCGCGGCGATGGCGGCGCCCAGCGTGCCCGAATCGTTGGTGACCGAGGCGACGTTGGGCCCGGAGTTGATGCCGGTGAGCACCAGGTCGGGACCGTCGTGCCAGCCGACCTTGGCGGCGAGGCCGCCGCGCAGGGCCAGTCGTACGGTGTCCACCGGTGTCGCGCTCGGGGTCGTCGGGCCGCACGGGGCGCTGCCCTTGCACACGCCGAAGACGGCTCCCTTGCTCGGCGCCCCGGCACAGTCGCCCTCGAAGCCGGCCGGCAGCGCGGTGCGCCTGGACACGGTGAGCGCGCCGCCGCCGGTGGCCGCGGTACCGAAACCGCTCATGTACTGCCACGGTGCCATCACCACGACGTCGGCCCCGGCGGTACACAGCGCCCGGCGTACCTCGTAGATCCCACGGCCGTCGGCGCCGTCCGGCTTGGCGTTCTGCATCGAGTCGTCGTTGCTCAGCAGGATCCGCATGCCGGCCACGGAGGGGCGGTGGTCACCGTGCTTCGGGGCGGCGTCGGCGCTCCCGGTCAGGGCCAGGAGCAGGGCGCCCGCGCCGAGGGCGGCGGGCAGGGCGGCGATGCGCTTCCGCTGGAGCTTCATGGGTCCTCGACTCGACTTCGTACCGAATGCGGAGGAATCGGTCGGCGAGTGTTCACGACTCGAACACTCGCCACCGATTCGGGTGCGAGTGAACGTAGAAGCTGAACCTAGTGAGTGAAAGGTTTGAGATCTAAACGTTACCGATGAGCTTCAGTCGAGGGCTCTCCGCGGGCGGCAGGGCCTGCCACGAACAGCTCTCCGCGGCGAAGAAGCACTGCGACCGACCGACGACATCGCCTGCGTCGACCGGCTCGTAGGCTCCGGGCCCGTCGACCGGATCGAAGTCCAGATAGAACAGATCGCCGTAGGTCTCGTCGGTGAATCGCGAGAGCACCGGGTCGAAATAGAGCATTCCGGAGAAACCCTTGCCGTGTTCGACCCGATAGTCCCGAAGCCCCGTAAGAGTGAACTCCACGGGAATCCACGGCCAGCCGTGTTCCCGATCCCTGGCATCGACCAGGACGCGGGCGGTGGCGCCGTTCGGACTGAACGGATCCTCGATGTGGACGCGGGTGACACACCCGTTCCCGAAGTCGAACAAGCCCAGGAGGTCGCCCAGGCTGTCCGGGGTGAGCAGCGACATGGGGCCCTCCGGTCGGTGGCGGTGCGATGCGGTCCTTGCACCCATCATCGCGACTGGTGCGCCGCCACCGTACGGAAGTATCGAGCCGATCGTGATCGCGCTCAGACCCGGCGGGCCAGGCGCTCCAGCAGTGCGGCGGCCCCGAGGTACACGAGAACGGCCAGGCCGCAGTTCACCGTGACCCGGACCTTGGGGTTGTCGGGGGTGAAGAAGTCCTTCGCCCAGCGGGTGAGCCAGTCCGACCAGTCGGCGATCGTGTCCACCGCGTCGTTGGCGGGATTGGCCTCGAAGACGAACAGAACGATGTGCAGGACGATGATGACCACGATCACTGTGACCACGGCGCGTATGACGGTCACGATCGGGTTCGCTCGTCGTGCTCGGGAGGTCACCATGCCGGGAGTCTGCTCGCGTTCGAACAGCCGAAACGGAGCCTGTCCGCGCCGGTTTGCGGTCGGGACCGGGCACCGGTAAGGTCCTCCAAGTTGCCCGACAGGGAGACCTGAGACAGACACGAGCCTAGGTGCTTGTGCTGGCTGGTCCCGGGGCGGCGAATCCGATCATTCGAACGAAGTGTGCTGCGCCCTGCGCATCACACGCGTAGTTCCGTGCTCGGGTGTCCCCGCAGATTGCCGGAACGCGAATTGCCACCGATTAGACGGTGGGAAATGCGATCCGCTAATGTTCGGGGGTCGCGGAAAGCAGCGGGAAGAACAAATTTCCGAAGCCGAAGCAACGAGCGAAGCGGGTCGGAAGACCTGCTAGGCTCGAAGGGCCGGAAGCCGAAGGAACGAGAGTTTCGAGGCGGAAAGCAAACGGACGAAAAGCGGGTCGGAAGATCTGCTAGAGTCTGAAAGGCGGAAAGCGCGGGAACGCGCCGGACGCCGAAAGCGAGGAAAGCGAAGCGGCCGAAACGGTGTGCTAAGCTGGAGACGCGAAAGCGAAACAAGAGAAACACAAAAGCAACACAAATCGAACGTCAAACGCCCGGAGGGCGCGGTTGATTCCGCACCGAAGGAAGCGTCCGTTCCTTGAGAACTCAACAGCGTGCCAAAAGTCAACGCCAAA
>NZ_JBSHGZ010000006.1:348846-425669 GCF_053618075.1 Embleya sp. NPDC055664 | reverse complement strand
TCCCCCGACCCGGGCACCCGCCCCGACGAAAGCCCCACCCGCAGCCCCACACCGGCGCCGGCCCACCCCACGACCCGGACCAGGCCCGCACCAGCCACCCGCAAGCAACAGCGCAACGGGCGCCGGAAGCGCTCGGCCCACTCGGGGAGGCGCCGAGGAACCGAACGGGAGAACGGACACCTTGTTCCCGGTGGGTAGCGGTGATCGGTTCGCCCCGGCTTCGGGCTTCTACAACCGGCCCGCCAGCTTCAGCGCCAGGTACATGTCCGTGACCGCCGACGCCAGTTCGCCCGGCGGGGCGTCCACCACCGTGACGTTTCGGCGGCGGAGTTCGGCGGCTGTGGTGCGGCGTTCGGCCAACTCCTTTTCCGCGGCGGCGGCTTCGTAGACGGCGGTCGCGTCGCCTCGGTGGGCGGCCATGCGGGTGATCGCCGGGTCGGCGACCGCGGCCACGATCACCTCGTGTCGGGCGGCCAGTTGCGGGAGTACCGGCAGGATGCCCTCCTGGACCGCCTCTCGTTCCAGGCCGGTCATCAGCACGATCAGTGAGCGGCGCGGCGAGCGGTGGAGGATTTCCGCGACCAGGCCGCGGGCGTCGGGTTCGACCAACTCCGGTTCCAGCGTGGCCATCGCCTGGACGAAGGCGGGGAGTATCCCGTTTCGGGGCGCGCGGCGGACTTCGGTGCGGACCCGGCGGTCGTAGGCGAGCAGGTCGACCCGGTCGCCCGCGTGATTGGCCACCGCCGTCAGCAGCAGGCTCGCGTCCATCGCGGCGTCCAGGCGCGGGACGTCGCCGATCCGGCCCGCGGAGGTGCGGCCGGTGTCCAGGACGACCAGGATGTGCCGGTCGCGTTCCGGGCGCCATGTGCGCACCACGACGCCCTGGTTGCGGGCGGAGGCGCGCCAGTCGATCGACTTCGCGTCGTCGCCGGGCACGTACTCGCGGAGCGTGTCGAATTCGGTGCCGGCGCCCCGGGTGAGCAGGGCCGAGCGGCCGTCGAGTTCGCGCAGGCGTTCCAGCTTGGAGGGGAGCAGGCGGCGGCTGGGGAAACCGGGCAGGACGCGCAGGCGCCACGGCACCAGGTGCGAGCCCTGCCGGGCGGCCAGGCCGAGTGGGCCGACGGAGCGCACGGTGACCCGGTGGGCGTGCCGGTCGCCGCGCCGGGTCGGGGTCATCGTGGTGGTGACCCGGCGGCGTTCGCCGGCGGGTACGGCCAGGTCGTGGCGCTGTGTGGTGGTGCCGGTGCTCGGCGGCCAGGCGTCGCGCAGTCGGCCGCGCAGCGCCCGGGTGCCGGGGTTGGTCACGGTCAGCGTCACCTCGGCGGGTTCGCCGAGGCGGACCGCGGTGTCGCCGGCGCGGGTGAAGGTCAGGTCGCGGACGCCGGCGGCGAGCAGCAGGTCGGTGAGTACGCCGAGCAGGAGCAGGCCCTCGACCACGGCCAGGCCGAGCAGCGAGGGCAGCAGCAGGCCGACCACCAATACGCCGATTGCCGCGGCCAGTACGGCGCGTCCGGTCAGGGCCATCGGCGGTTAACGCGGGACCGGGGTGTGGGCCAGTACGGAGTCGATCACCATGTCGGGGGTCACGCCCTCCATCTCGGCCTCGGCGCGCAGTCGTACCCGGTGGCGCAGCGCCGGGCGGGCCAGCGCCTTGACGTCGTCGGGGGTGACGTAGTCCCGGCCGGCGAGCCAGGCCCACGCGCGGGCGGCGGCCAGCAGCGCGGTGGCGCCGCGCGGGGAGACGCCCATGGCCAGCGACGGGGAGGTGCGGGTGGCCCGGCAGACGTCGACGACGTAGGCCAGCACCTCCGGCTCGACGCGCAGTTCGGCGACCGCCCGGCGGCCCGCGGCCAGATCGTCGGCGCCCGCCACCGGACGGACACCCGCGGCGGCGAGGTCGCGCGGGTCGAAGCCCCCCGCGTGTCGGCGCAACACGGTGATCTCGTCGTCGCGTTCGGGCAGCGGCAGGGTGAGCTTGAGCAGGAACCGGTCCAACTGGGCCTCGGGCAGCGGGTAGGTGCCCTCGTACTCGATCGGGTTCTGCGTCGCGGCGACCAGGAACGGGTCGGGCAGCGGGCGCGTGGTGCCGTCGACCGAGACCTGCCGCTCCTCCATTGCCTCCAGGAGCGCGGCCTGGGTCTTGGGTGGGGTGCGGTTGATCTCGTCGGCGAGCAGCAGATTGGTGAACACCGGGCCCTCGCGGAACGAGAACGCGGCGGTGCGTGCGTCGTAGACCATCGAGCCGGTGACGTCGCCCGGCATCAGGTCCGGGGTGAACTGCACGCGGGTGGTGGTCAGTTCGAGGCTGCGGGCGAGGGCGCGCACCATCAGCGTCTTGGCCGTGCCGGGTACGCCCTCCAGGAGCACGTGGCCCCGGCACAGCAGGGCGATCACCAGGCCGGTGACGGCGGCGTCCTGGCCGACCACGGCCTTGCCGATCTCGCCGCGCAGGGCTTCGAGGGCGTCGCGCGCCCCGCGGGTCTGCTCGGGTGCGCTCACGTCGTGCGTACCTGCCTTATCAGCGCGTCGAGGTCGGCGGACAGGGTGACGAGGGCCTCGTCGCTCTCCGGGATCGCACCGTACAACAGGGCATGCACGTGTGCGGACGTGTGGTCGGTGCGGGCGGTGATCGCCGCGATCAGCGAGGCCTCGCGGGTGTCGGCGCCGAGCAGGCGCGCGAGGCGTTCGCGGGCGGCGGCGCGGAGCAGTTCGGCGGCCGTGTCCCGGGCCCGGCCGCGGCGGTACAGCCGGGCGCGGCCCTCGACGGTCTCGGCGGCGCGGACCACGACCGGCAGCGGTTCGGCCACGACCGGGCCCAGCCGGCGGGCCCGCCACAGCGCGAGCAGGACGGCGGCGACGGCCAGTTGGGCCGCGCCCCAGCGCCAGCCGGCGGGGAGCAGGTCCCACAACGAGTCGTCGGCGGGCGGGAGTTCGCCGCTGCCGGGCAGGTACCAGACCAGGCGCGGGTGGGTACCGAGCAGGTTCAGGGCCAGCGCGGCGTTGCCGTGCGCGTCCAGGCGGTCGTTGGTGAGCATGCCGCCGGAGCCGAGCACGACCGTGTCCCGGCCGGGGCCGGCCGGGGCGAGCACCAGGGTGGGCAGCCCCGCGTACGGGTAGCAACCGGTGGCGGCGGGGAACGGGCCGATGTCGAAGCGCGCGCCGCCGAGGTCGGCGCTGCCCGCGCGTTGTGCCGCCGGGAGCCGGCAGTCCGGATCCAGCTTGCGGCCGGAGGTGTCGCGGGCGGTGCGTACGCCGGGGGCCAGCGCGTCGAGCGCGGCCTCGTCGGGGCGGATCAGCACGGTGCGGGCCGGCGCGGCGGCGGCGAGGCGGGCCAGGTGCGCGTCGGTGAGCAGGTCGGGGTAGGCCACCACGAGCGTGGTGTCGGGGCGGATCGCCCGCTCCGCCTCGTCGGCCGAGCGGACCAGTTCCACCTCGACGCCTCGGGCGCGCAGCAGTTGGGCCACCGCCTTGCTGCCGGCCTTGCCCGTCGAGCGCGGGTCCAGGCGGCCCTCGTGGCGGTCGCCCTGGATCAGCACGAGGGCGGAGACGACGATGACCACGAGGGCGACCAGCGCGAGCGGGACGCGCAGGCGGCGCCAGGTCTGCTCGGCGGTGCGGCCGAGGGGGGCGGGCGGGGGCAGGGCGGGGCCGGATCCGGCGGTGCCCGAGGTACCTGAGTTGTCCGGCGCGGGGGAGTCCGGCTCCGCGGGGCTCGACGCGCCGGGGGCCGCCGGGTCGGCGCTCATCCGGGGATCCGTTCGGCGGCGCGTGGGCGGGCGGCGGCGCAGCGGGTGTCGAGGTCGCGCAACCGGTCGTCCAGGGCCCGGTCGGCGGTCCGGCCGCCGTAGTGCACGTCGTCGAAGATCGTGGCCGCGGCGCGCAGGTCCGCGGCGACCTCGGGCAGCACCCGACCGCCCTCGACGGCCGCCTCGTCGGCGGTGCGGCCCGGGCGTACGTCCAGCACGGCGCGTTCCTCCAGGTCCCGCACGATCGCGCGGAATCGTTCCCGGACCGCCTCGTCCCAGCGACCGGCCGCGGCGTGCGCGTCGGCCGCGGCGCGGTGTCGGGCGGCCGGCATCGGGCCGTGCTCGCCGTACAGCGGCGACTCGGCGCGCCGGGCCGCGCGCAGCGGCCCGAGCCGCAGCCGCAGCAGGACGAGCGCGACGGCCGGCACGAGCACGATCACCGCGAGGCCGGTGAACCCGCCGGGGGTGTTGTCGCCCGCCCGGGAGAGCAGGTCGCCGAGGCGGTCGAAGAGCCAGTCCAGGATCCGGCGGAGCGGGTGGGGGTCGTCGCGGTGGTACTCGACCCGGGACAGCTCGTCCCGGGCGGCATCCCGCGCGTCGTCGCGCGGGATGTCCACCGGTTCCCAGTCCCGGGGCAGGAGCGGGAGCGCGAGCGCGAGTCGGGTCACGCGGGCGTGGGTCCCGCGGCCGACCCGGTGCCGGTCTCCTCGTCCAGGACGCCGGCCGCGCGGGCGAGTTCGAGGTCGAGTGCCTCGCGGCGGATGCGCTGGTCGATGTAGAGCAGCGCGGTCGCGCCGGCGGCGAACGGGTACAGCAGCGCGGAGGAGATCACCGCGCCGATGCCGGTGATCAGCAGGTCGACGAACGTGGGGTCGGGGATGTCGGACGTCTTGGAGGCGGTGATCGCCGTGAAGCCGTCGGAGAGGAGCAGGAACGGCATCTGGATGATGCCGCCGACGATCGCCATGATCAGCGAGATCAGCAGCAGGATGCCGCACACGCGCCACCACGAGCCGGTGACGAGCTTGCGCGAGCGCTCCAGAGCCTTGCGGACCGTCTGCTTCTCCAGCATCAGGACGGGCCCGGCGAGGGTGAGGCAGACGTACAGGTAGATCGCCGCGACGATGCCGCCGATCAGGCCGGGGAGCAGCAGCAGCGCGCCGAGCCCGTCGGCGCCGACGGCCAGCAGGGCCAGACCCGGCAGAATCGCCACGAGCAGCGTGCCGACCGGGACCAGCCAGGTCGCGAAGGTGACCCCGAGCAGGCGCGGCAGCAGCGGGCGGACCGCCTTCCAGGCCTGCGCCGCCGTCATGGACTTGGCGATCACCGCGCGGCTGACCACGACGGTGAGCATCCCGGTGGCGGCGATCTGGCCGAGGGTGGAGACCACGATCGGCACGATCAGGATGGCGAAGGTGTCGCGCAGGTAGCGCCACAACTCCTCCCCGGTGGGGTCGTCGGAGAGGTCGCCGGGGGAGAACTCGCGGTTGAGCAGCCAGGTGGCCGGCACTTCGAGGCACTGGGTGAGCAGGGCGATCACGACGGCGATGCCGATCATGACCTTCCAGTGGGTGCGCATCGCGGCGAACGCGCCGTCCAGGATCTCGCCGACGCTCAGCGGGCGCAGCGGGATCACGCCGGGCTTGGCGGCTTGGACGTAGGGGCCGTTCCAGCCGGGGGGCGCGCCCCAGAGGGGCTGGGTGCCGCCCCAGCGCGGGTCGGATGCGGCGCCGGGGTGATCGGCGCCCTGGTGCGGGGGTCCCCAGCCGGCGGCGGGGGGCTGGACCGGCGCCCAGCCCGGTGCGGGGGCCTGCGGTGCGGGCCGGTCGGACTCCGGGCCGGCGGGCTTGTCGAGCGAGGTCCGCCGGTCCGAGGCGGCCGGCCCGTCCGAGGCGGCGCGATCGTCCGCGGCCTCCGAGTGGTCCGAGGTGGCGGGACCGTTCGCCTCGACCGGCCCATCCGAGGACGCGGCCTCGCCCGAGGGGGTCGGCTCGGGGGCGGTCGGCCCATCCGCGGCCGGGGTCGGCTCGGCCGCCGCCGGCGGCGTTGCGGGCTCGGGCGCGGATCGGTCGGGTGACGTGGCGTCGTCCGCCGGGCGTGCTGCGTCCGGCCCCGGGGCGTCCGGGGTGGGCCGGCCGGGCGAGTCCGTCATGTCGATTGCGCTCCTCGTCCTGATGGGTGGTGACTCATCGTGGCATGCCCGTGTGGCCCCTTGGTGAACGGGCGGCCGGCGGATACGAACGACGGGCCGGGCGGGCCGGCCGGGTGGACAACGACGGGCGCCCGGTCGCACGTTCCGGATGCCGCCCGGCGCGGGCCGCGAGGGTCGTGTCGGTGGCCCGAAACGTCCGTTGCGTGCCCGGTCGGGACGGCGTACCTTCCGGCATTCGGGGTGACTCCGCACTCCCTGGGCGTGCCAATCGTCCGAGAAAAGTACGTTTTGTCACCCGAGGACGCGGCCGGAATCGGTCGGATGAGTGCAGGTCACAATCCGGTAATGCGACGATGAGGCACATGAAGGGACGCGTCCTCATCGTTGACGACGACACCGCACTGTCCGAGATGCTCGGCATCGTGCTGCGTGGCGAAGGGTTCGAGCCGTCGTTCGTGGCGGACGGCGACAAGGCACTCCAGGCATTCCGGGACGTCAAACCGGACCTGGTGCTGCTCGACCTGATGCTGCCCGGCCGCGACGGCATCGACGTCTGCCGCCAGATCCGTGCCGAGTCCGGCGTGCCGATCGTGATGCTCACCGCCAAGAGCGACACGGTCGACGTCGTGGTCGGCCTGGAGTCCGGAGCAGACGACTATGTGATCAAACCGTTCAAGCCCAAGGAGCTTGTCGCTCGTGTGCGGGCCCGCCTGCGCAGAGCCGAGGAACCCACCCCGGAGCAACTGGTGATCGGCGATCTGGTGATCGACGTGGCCGGCCATGCCGTGAAGCGGGACGGGCAGAACATCGCACTGACCCCGCTGGAGTTCGACCTCCTTGTCGCACTCGCCCGCAAGCCCTGGCAGGTGTTCACCCGCGAGGTACTGCTCGAACAGGTCTGGGGATACCGACACGCGGCCGACACCCGCCTGGTGAACGTCCACGTCCAGCGGCTGCGCTCGAAGATCGAGCGTGACCCCGAGCGTCCGGAGACGGTGGTCACGGTGCGCGGGGTCGGCTACAAGGCGGGACCGGCCTGACCTTGAGATCGTCCCGGTGAGCACCGCACAGCGGTCGCCCTCCCCGTCGGCCTGGTCCCTCGCCCTGCGTCGTGTGCGCGGCGGCGTGGGCCGGGTCATGGCGCTGTGGAACAGATCGATCCAGTTCCGCGTCGTGGCCACCACCCTCGTGCTGTCCGTCGCCGTCACGGTGCTGCTCGGCGTGGTGGTGGTCGGCCAGGTCCGCAACGGCCTGCTCGACGCGAAGGTGGCCTCCGCCCGGTCCCAGGCCCAGGGCGGCTTCGCCGATGCCCGCGCGCAGGCCGACGAGATCGCCACCAGCCCGGGCCGGCACGTCCAGGTGCCCACCGGCATGCCCGCCGGCACGCCGGCCGGCGGCAACCGGGTCAACACCGGCGACTGGCTCAACGCGCTGGTCAAGCAGCTCTCCAGCGGCGGCCAGGGGGTGTACGACGTGGCCGCGACCAGTCAGGACACGGTGGACAGCCCACCCGGGTCCGGCCGCAGCCCCCGCGCGTCCGGCGACGTGGTCCCCGACGAAAGCGTGCCGGCCGAACTGCGCCGCGAGGTCGGCCTCAAACACGGGGTGGCGCTGCTCCAGTACACCCAGATCGTGCGCGAGGGCCAGCACGGCGAGGGTCCGGCGGAGACCACCCGCGAGGCCGGCCTGGTGGTCGGCGCCCAGTTGGAGGACCCCGACGGCGGGTCGTACCAGCTGTACTACTTCTTCTCCTTCGGTCCCGAGGAGAAGACCCTGGGCCTGGTGCGCAGCACGCTGGCCACCGCCGGGGTCTTCCTCGTGCTGCTCCTGGTGGCGATCGCGGCGCTGGTGACCCGATGGGTGGTCACCCCGGTGCGGATGGCGGCCCGGATCGCCGAGCGGTTGGCGGCGGGCCGGCTGGAGGAGCGGATGCGGGTGGTCGGTGCGGACGACCTGGCCCGGCTGGGCTCGTCGTTCAACAAGATGGCGTCCAACCTGCAGAACCAGATCAGACAGCTGGAGGAGTTGTCCCGGGTGCAGCGCCGGTTCGTCTCCGACGTCTCGCACGAACTGCGCACTCCGCTGACCACCGTGCGGATGGCCGCCGACGTGCTGCACGAGGCGCGCGAGGACTTCGACCCGGCCACCCGGCGCTCGGCCGAACTGCTGCAGAACCAGCTGGACCGGTTCGAGGCGCTGCTGTCGGACCTGTTGGAGATCAGCCGGTTCGACGCGGGCGCGGCGGTGCTCGACGCCGAGCCGGTGGACCTGCGCGACCTGGTGCGCCGGGTGGTGGAGGGCGCCGAGCCGCTGGCCGAGCGGCGCGGCAGCCGGCTCGTGGTGCGTGTGCCGGACAAGCCGTGCGTGGCCGAGGTCGATCCCCGGCGGATCGACCGGGTGCTGCGCAATCTGGTGGTCAACGCGATCGAGCACGGCGAGGGGCACGACGTGGTGGTCACCGTCGCCGCCGGCGAGGACTCGGTCGCGGTGGCCGTGCGCGACTACGGCGTGGGCCTCAAGCCCGGCGAGTCCTCGCTGGTGTTCGCCCGGTTCTGGCGGGCCGACCCGGCCAGGGCGCGGACCACCGGCGGCACCGGCCTGGGCCTGTCCATCGCGCTCGAGGACGCGCATCTGCACGGCGGCTGGCTCCAGGCCTGGGGCGAGCCGGGCGGCGGCTCGCAGTTCCGGCTGAGCCTGCCCAAGACCGCGGGCGGCGAGCTGGTGCGTTCCCCGCTGCCGTTGGAGCCCGAGGACTCGCGGGCCAATCGGGGCCTGGGTCCGGCGGGCTCGCCGTATCGGCGCGGCGTACGTACGGCCGGTTCCGCGGGAGGCAGTCGATGAGGCGGATCACCCCGTTCCTGGCCCTGGTGTGCGTGCTGTGCGCGCTCAGTGCGTGTGCGTCGATGCCGCACAGCGGCAGTGTGCGCGAGGCGGCCAAGGGCGGCACCAAGGACCAGGGCCCGGAGCAGCAGGTGCGGGTGTTCGCCGTGCCGCCCAAGCCCGGCGAGCAGCCGCACGGCATGGTGGCCGGCTTCCTGGAGGCGGTCACCAGCGACGAACCCGACTACACCACCGCGCGCGCCTACCTGACCCCGGAGGCCCGGGCCAAGTGGGTGCCCACGCGCGAGGTCGTGGTGCTCAACACGATCGCGAAGATCGAACTCGTGGCCGGCGCCGACGAGCGGACCTATCGGGCCGAGGTCTCCGGCACCCGGGTGGGCACCGTCGACAGCCGCAACGCCTACCAGCCCGAACAGCAGGCGGGCGCGCCCTACCTGGCCACCCTGCAACTGCGCCTGGGCAGCGACAACCAGTGGCGGATCGCCGACCTGCCCGACGGGCTGATCCTGTCCAACGCCGAGTTCCACCGGATCTACCGGTCGGTCAACACCTACTGGTTCGCCACCTCGATGCCGCTGGGCCAGGACGTCCTGGTGCCCGATCCGGTCTATCTGCGCAGCCGGGTGGGACTGACCTCGGCGCTGGTGCGGCAACTGGTGAACGGTCCCACCGACTGGCTGCGGCCGGTGGTGGAGACCGCCTTCCCCGCCGGCACCGAGCCCGCCGACCGGGTGGTGTCGATCGAGGACAACCGCACCGCCCGGGTCCAGCTCAACCGGCAGGCCAGACTCGCGCAGGGCAAGGGCTGCGAGCGCATGGCCGCGCAACTGCTGTTCACGCTGCGCCAGGTATCGGGGGTGGACTCGGTCTCGATCACCGGAGGCGGCGCGCCGATGTGCCTGCTCTCCGACGACGACGCGGCGCACTACGACCCCACGCGGGCGGCCAAGACGCCCGGGCCCACCGGCTACTTCATCGCCAAGGGCGGCATGGTCAACGTGGTGCCCGGCGCGAACGGCAACCCGCCGGCGCTGCCGGGGCCCTTCGGTGACGGCACCTACAAGGTGGACCAGATCGCCGTCTCGCGGGACCAGTTCCGGCGCCGGATCGCGGGCATCGACACCGGCGGGCGCAAGTTGTGGGTCGGCGACGTGGACGGTCACGGCGAGGCTCAGGAGTGGCTGAACACCTCGCCCGGGTCGTTGTCGAGCCCGACCTGGGACGGCCGCGGCGTGTTGTGGGCGCTGGATCACACCAAGAACGCCGAGCAGGTGCTGGCGCTGTACGAGGACGAGCGGCGCCAGATCACCAAGGTCGCGGTCGACGTGGAGGGCATCACCGCGGCCCGGATCACCGACCTGCGGTTGTCCTCGGACGGTGTGCGGGCGGCGCTGGTCCTGAACAGCGGGCAGGTGCTGGTCGGCCGGGTCGAGCGGCGCGTGAGCAACGGGGTGCCGGCCATCACCATCGCCGCGCCGCGCTCGGTGCTGCCCTCGCTGGTCGAGGTCAAGGCGATCTCGTGGAACGGTCCGGACCGGCTGGTGGTGCTGGGCAAGGAGGGCCAGGGCGCGCTGCAGCCGCAGATCGTGGACATCGACGGCGGCATCTCGATCTCGGTCGCCTCGGTCAACGGCATGTTGCACATCGCCGCGCCGGACGGCGCCGACCAGCCGCTGCTGGCCGACTCCGGCGAGCAGAACATCTACCAGCTGTCCCAGGGCAACAACTGGATCAAGGTGCACAGCGGCACGTACCCGGTCTACCCGGGGTAGCGCGCCCGCCCGGAGCCCGTCCGCGCCCACGGCCCGCCCCCGCCCCGGGGCCCATCCGCCACGGCGCGCCATGACCGGATCGGGTGGTTGCGCGTGCGGCCGGTCCGTTTCGGGGCCGCGCGTGCGAGCTTGGGGGTATGCAACGGCGTCGGGTGCTCGCGACATGGGCCGACCTGGTGTTGCCCGTGTGCTGCGCGGGCTGCGCCGCACCCGGCGCGCAGTTGTGCGCCGCCTGTCGGGGGGTGTTCCTCCCGGCGCCGCGGCCGGCCGACCCGGTGCCCGCGCCCGAGGGGCTGCCGCCCGTATACGCGGTCACCGCCTACCAGGGGCCGGTGCGCTCGGTGCTCGCCGCTTACAAGGAGCACGGCGCGCGCCGCCTGGCCCGCCCCCTGGGGGATGCGCTGGCCCGGGCGGTGACCGCCGGTCTCGCCGACGCGGCCGGTCCGTGCCTGTTGGTCCCGGTGCCCTCGACCCGCGCCGCGGTGCGTCGGCGCGGTCGGGACGCCACCAGGGAGCTGGCGCTGCGCGCGGCCGGCCGATTGCGCGCGACCGGGGTCCCCGCACGGGTGCTCCCGGCACTGCGACATACCCGTCGGATCCTGGACCAGGCGGGCCTTTCGGCACATGAACGGAGGATGAACGTCCGCCGATCAATGATCGTTTCGGACAGGTTGGCGCCCTTGTTTACGGGCATTAGTGTGGTGATCGTCGTCGATGATGTTTGCACCACCGGCGCAACTCTCGCGGAGGCGACCCGTGCGGTCCGAGCCGTGGGAGGGCGAGTCGAGGCGGCGGCCGTGGTGGCCGCGACCGCCCGGCGGCGCGGGACGGAGCAGGGCCGTCGGCGACCTGGTCGGTCGGATGGGTGCCCACCCCTCCGGCATGGCGCAATGGATGGAGTTCTGCGTGGACATTGTCGTCAAGGGCCGCAAGACCGAGGTACCCGAGCGTTTTCGCAAGCACTGTGTCGAGAAGCTGGACAAGATCCGCAAGCTCGACGACAAGGTGATCAGCGTTGACGTGGAGGTGACCAAGGAGCGGAACCCGCGGCTGGCGGAGCGCTCGGACCGGGTGGAGATCACGCTGAACACGCGTGGCCCCGTCATCCGGGGCGAAGCCGCCGCGTCCGACCCCTACGCCGCACTCGACCTGGCGTGCGCGAGACTCGAGGCACAGTTGCGCAAGGCCGCCGATCGGCGGCGCGTGCACCATGGTCACCGCTCCCCCGTCTCGGTGGGCGCGGCCACTGCGGAGATCAATCACGCCGACCGGCTCAATGGGGCCGTGGTGGCGTCCGCGGAAGACATCGAGGCGGTGAAGAACGGCGAATTGAGGCCCCAGCCGCACATGGCGGGCCCGATCGAGGTGGATGGCGAAGGCCCCCTCGTGGTTCGCGAGAAGGTACACGCCGGGCGTCCGATGGCGCTCGACCAGGCGCTGTACGAGATGGAGTTGGTAGGCCACGACTTCTATCTGTTCATCGATTCGAGCACCAGGTGGCCGAGTGTGGTGTACCGCCGGCACGGCTACGACTACGGTGTGATCCACCTCAAGCCCGAGGACCGCGAGGACGGCGGACCGCAGTAGTCGCGGTCGGGCCGTCGCCGCGCGCCCTCTGGTCGTGATTCGACGCCGAAACCCCTCGGGGTTTCGGCGTCGGTTGCGTCTTCGACCCTGGCGTTGCCTGGCGAATGTTCCGCTTCGCAAGTACGTTCCGCACATAACGCCCATCAGGGCCTGGCGTCGTGGCGATCACGTGGGATCATGTCCTGGACACGGATCGTGCCGACCCAGGGGGGAAACACGGTGGGTGAACAGTCTGTTCCGGCCCGCGTGGAGCACGGCTCAGCGGGCGAACCGATTCGCGTGCTGGTGGTCGACGATCACGATCTGTTTCGCCGGGGTCTGGACATCGTGCTCGCGCCCGAGCCCGATATCACCGTGGTCGGCGAGGCCGGGGACGGCGCCGAGGCGCTGGAGGCCGCGCAGGACCTGCTGCCCGACATCGTCCTGATGGACGTGCGCATGCCCAGACGCGGCGGCATCGAGGCGTGCACCGCGATCAAGGAGGTCGCGCCCAGCACTCAGATCATCATGCTGACGATGAGTGAGGAAGAGGCCGACCTCTACGACGCGATCAAGGCCGGCGCCACCGGTTATCTGCTCAAGGAGATCTCGCACGGCGAGGTGGCCTCGGCGATTCGCGCGGTGGCCGACGGGCAGTCGCAGATCAGCCCGTCGATGGCGGTCAAGCTGCTGACCGAGTTCAAGTCGATGAGCCGGCGCGACGACGAGCGCCGCCTGGTGCCGGCGCCGCGGCTGACCGACCGCGAGATCGAGGTGCTGCGCCTGGTGGCCACCGGGCGCAACAACCGCGACATCGCCAAGCAGTTGTTCATCAGCGAGAACACCGTGAAGAACCACGTGCGCAACATCCTCGAGAAATTGCAGCTGCATTCGCGCATGGAGGCCGTGGTCTACGCGATGCGGGAGAAGATCCTGGAGATCGGCGACTGAACCGGGGCGCCTCCCGGGCGGGCCGTGATCGGCCGGACGCGGACGCCCGGCCGATCACGGCCGGTCAGCCCGCGAGCAGCGCGGTCAGCCGCGCGCGGGTGCTCTCGTGGTCCAGCGCCTCGATCCGTACGTCGTCGCACCCCACCCACCCGGCGGCCGCGCGCAGCGCGTCGGCCGCGCCGACCAGCACCCGCTCGCCGACCGCGGCGCCGGCCTCGAAGGACATGCGCCGGGCCACCAGGGTGCGTCCCTCCCGGGCCGGGTCCACCCGGCCGACCAGCCGCCCGCCCGCCAGGATCGGCATCACGAAGTAGCCGTGCACCCGCTTGGCGGCGGGCACGTACGCCTCCAGGCGGTGTTCGAAGCCGCCGAACACCCGGGCGGTGCGCGGGCGATCCCACACCAGCGAGTCGAACGGCGACAACAGCGTGGCGCGATGACGCCCACGCGGCGGTGCGGCGAGCGCGTCGGGGTCGGCCCACGCGCCCTCGCGGGCGGCCCGTTCGCCCCAGCCCGCGACCGCGACCGGGACCAGGCCGCTGCCGGGCAGGGCGGCGTCGACCTGGGCCCGGGTCAGCCGGTACTGGTCCATCAGGTCGGCCCGGGTGGCCACGCCGAGCTGTCGGCCGGCCAGGCGCACCAGGCGGCGCAGGCACTCCGCGTCGTCGGGCTCCTCGGCGAGCAGGGCCGCCGGGACCACACGTTCCGGCAGGTCGTACACCCGCTTCCAGCCGTTGCGGCGCACGCAGACCACGTCGCCGAAGGCCAGCGCGCGCTCGACGGCGATCTTGGTCTCGCTCCAGTCCCACCACTCGCCCTTGTTCTTGGCCCCGCCCAGCGCGGTCGCGGTGAGCGGGCCCTCGGCGCGCAGGCGTTTCAGGACGGTGTCGAACGACTCCTTCGACACCTGATGACCCCACAGGTGGCCGCGGCCTCGGTAGTGCCGGCGGCGGAAGGCGAAGTCCGGCCACGTCGACATCGGCAGCACACACGCCGCGTGCGACCAGTATTCGAACGCGGTCTCGCCGGACCAGTAGGCGCTCTCGACGGTGGAGCGGCCGACCGGGCCGAGCCGGGAGTAGGGCACCAGCTCGTGTGAGCGGGCCAGTGTGGAGATGGTGTCGAGTTGTACCGCGCCCAGCGAGTGCAGCACGCCGAGCACGCCCGCCCGGCGATCGGGGGCACCCAGCAGGCCCTGCGCGGCCAGCACGATGCGGCGGGCCTCGTCGGCGGTCAGCTCGGCGTCCGGCGTGAAGGTCGGCTGTGAGGTCATGGCCGCCACTTTAGAACGTATGTTCGCATCAGGTGTCCGTGGCGAGCCGGGCGTGCAGATGTACGTCGGTGAACTCCTCGCCGAAGCCGGTGAGGCAGCCCCGCAGTACTCCTTCGAGTGCATATCCCGACGCGTTCGCGACCGCGCACGAGGCGGAGTTGGCCACCGCGTGGCGCAGTTCCAGGCGATGCAGATCCAGCGCGCCGAACGCCCAGCGGGTGAGCGCGCCGACCCCGTGCCGGGCGACCCCGCGACCGCGCGCGGACTTCAGCGTCCAGTAGCCGACCTCGGCCGTGCGCCACTGCGGCGACACCTTCCACAGCGCCACATGGCCGTGGACCTCGCCGCTCACCGCGTCCATCACCGCGAACGACGGCCCCTCGCCGCTCGCCCATCGCTGCTCGCGCGCGGCCAGCCACGCGTGTGGATCCTCGTCCTCGGGCACCGGTGGGCGGTGCGCGATCAGCTCGTCGGCGAGCGCGCCGGCGATCACGTCGACGTCGTGTTCGTTCCAGGGCCGGAGCTGAAAGCGTCCCGCCGCGATCTCCACAGGTTCCATGCCGGTCACTGTGCCGGCCCGCGAGGCTCGATCGGGCTTGCCTCCTCGCATACGATGGCCGTATCGGCGGGACGGGCCCCGCCGTGCCGTCACGTCCGAAAGGCGGGCGGGCGCCGTCGGGCAAGGAGCTCATCCAGCGTGTCTATCTTCGACAAGGTCCTGCGCGCCGGCGAGGGCAAAATCCTGCGCAAGCTCAACCGCATCGCAGATCAGATCGAGTCGATCGAAGACGACTTCAAGGACCTCTCCGACGCCGAGCTGCGCGCGCTGACGGACGAGTACAAGCAGCGCTACGCCGATGGGGAATCCCTCGACGACCTGCTTCCGGAAGCCTTCGCCACGGTGCGCGAGGCCGCGCGCCGCACGCTCGGACAGCGGCACTACAAGGTGCAGCTGATGGGCGGTGCCGCGCTGCACCTGGGCAACATCGCCGAGATGCGCACCGGCGAGGGCAAGACCCTGGTGTCCACCCTGCCCGCCTACCTCAACGCCATCGCCGGCGAGGGTGTGCACGTGGTGACGGTCAACGACTACCTCGCCGAGCGCGACTCGGAGTGGATGGGTCGCGTGCACCGCTTCCTCGGTCTGACCGTGGGCTGCATCCTGGCCAACATGCCCCCGCACGAGCGGCGCAAGGCGTACGGCTACGACATCACGTACGGCACCAACAACGAGTTCGGCTTCGACTACCTGCGCGACAACATGGCGTGGTCGGCCGACGAGCTGGTGCAGCGCGGCCACTTCTTCGCCGTGGTCGACGAGGTCGACTCGATCCTCGTCGACGAGGCCCGCACCCCGCTGATCATCTCCGGCCCGGCCGACCAGGCCACGAAGTGGTACGCCGACTTCGCGACCATGGTCAAGCGACTCAAGCGCGGCGAGGCCGCGAACCCGCTCAAGGGCATCGAGGAGACCGGCGACTACGACGTCGACGAGAAGAAGCGCACCGTCGCCATCCACGAGTCCGGCGTCGCCCGGGTCGAGGACTACCTGGGCATCGACAACCTCTACGAGGCGGTCAACACCCCGCTGGTCGGCTACCTGAACAACGCCATCAAGGCGAAGGAGCTGTACAAGCGGGACAAGGAGTACGTCGTCGTGGACGGCGAGGTGCTGATCGTCGACGAGCACACCGGCCGCATTCTCGCCGGTCGCCGCTACAACGAGGGCATGCACCAGGCGATCGAGGCCAAGGAGGGGGTGGACATCAAGGACGAGAACCAGACCCTTGCCACCGTCACCCTCCAGAACTTCTTCCGCCTGTACAAGAAGCTCGGCGGCATGACCGGTACCGCGATGACCGAGGCCGCCGAGTTCCACCAGATCTACAAGCTCGGCGTGGTGCCCATCCCCACCCACCGTTCGGTGCAGCGCGTGGACCAGTCCGACCTCGTGTACAAGACCGAGGAGGCCAAGTTCAACGCGGTGGTCGAGGACATCACGCAAAAGCACGAGAAGGGCCAGCCGGTCCTGGTCGGCACCACCAGCGTGGAGAAGTCCGAGTACCTGTCGGCCCAGCTGCGCAAGCGTGGCGTGCCGCACGAGGTGCTGAACGCCAAGCACCACGAGCGTGAGGCGCAGATCGTCGCGCAGGCCGGCCGCAAGGGCGCGGTCACGGTGGCCACCAACATGGCCGGCCGAGGCACCGACATCATGCTCGGCGGCAACCCGGACCACCTCGCCGCGGCCGAACTCGCGCAGCGCGGGCTGACCCCGACCGAGACGCCGGAGGAGTACGAGGCGGCCTGGCCGGAGGCGCTGGAGAAGGCCAAGAAGGCGGTCAAGGCGGAGCACGAGGAGGTCTCCGACCTCGGCGGGCTGTACGTGCTCGGCACCGAGCGGCACGAGTCCCGCCGGATCGACAACCAGCTGCGCGGTCGTTCCGGGCGCCAGGGCGACCCGGGTGAGTCGCGGTTCTACCTGTCGCTGGGCGACGACCTGATGCGCCTGTTCAAGGCCAACATCGTCGAGCGGGTGCTGACCCTGGCCAACGTGCCCGAGGACCAGCCGATCGAGTCGAAGATGGTCTCGAACGCGATCAAGTCCGCACAGACCCAGGTCGAGCAGCAGAACTTCGAGATCCGCAAGAACGTGCTCAAGTACGACGAGGTGCTGAACCGGCAGCGCGAGGTGATCTACGGCGAGCGCCGCCGGGTGCTCGCGGGGGAGAACCTGCAGGAGCAGATCGGGCACTTCATCGACGACACCGTCGAGGCGTACGTGCACGGTGCGACCGAGGGCTTCGCGGAGGAGTGGGACCTCGAGAAGTTGTGGGCCAACCTCAAGCGGCTGTACCCGGTCAGCATCACGATCGAGGAGGTCGAGGAGGAGTTCGGCGACCGCTCGGAGCTGGACACCGAGCAGCTGGTCGAACTGCTCCGGGCCGACGCCCAGGCCGCCTACGCGCTGCGTGAGGAGAAGCTGGGCGAGGAGGTCATGCGCGAGCTGGAGCGGCGGGTCATCCTGTCGGTGCTGGACCGCCGGTGGCGCGAGCACCTGTACGAGATGGACTACCTCCAGGAGGGCATCGGCCTGCGGGCGATGGCGCAGCGCGACCCGCTGGTGGAGTACCAGCGCGAGGGCTTCGACATGTTCAACGCCATGATGGAGGGCATCAAGGAGGAGTCGGTCGGCTACCTCTTCAACGTCGAGGTCGAGATCGAGCAGGTGCCGGAGGCGCCGAGCATCTCGATCGACAAGGCCGCGCCGCTGCCGGAGATCCACGCGAAGGGCCTGGACGCGCCCCAGCGGCCGGCGCACCTGCAGTACAGCGCGCCCACGATCGACGGCGAGGGTGGTGTGATCACCTCCGAGGAGAACTTCGACGAGGACGCGGACGAGGTCGAGGAGGGCGCGACGCGGGCCGAGCGGCGGCGGGCGCAGCGGGCGAAGCGGAAGAAGAAGTAGGCGGGTCCTCATGCGCCGTACGGGCTGAGGGGACGCCGGTTGGCGGTGGTCGTGGGCGGTGTCGTAGGTCGGTTTGGCCGGCCGGCGGCCCGCCGGTCCTCAAGCGCCGGACGGGCTGAGGGGGCGCTGTTGGCGGTGGTTGTGGATGGTGGCCTCGGTCGGGCTTTGGCGGCCTGCGGCCTGCTGTCCTCAAGCGCCGGACGGGCTGGAGTTTGCTGACCTGGGGCTTGAGGGCCCGGGCCCCGGGCCCCGGGCCCCGGGCCCCGCGAGCCGCGCCCCGCGCCTCGGCCTCGCGCCCGCGTCTCGCGCCCCGTGGGCCCGCTCCGTGCCTGATGGGTCTGGTGGGGCGATAGTGCGTGGGTGAGGGTCCGGACCTGTTGGTTCGGGCCCTCACCCTTTTCAGGCCAGTTCGTCGTGTTCCAGGGCTGTGCAGAGCCAGGTGTTGGTGGGGTGGCGGGTGGGGGCGTCGCGTTCCAGGCGGAAGGCGACGGTGAGGACCCACGAGGGGGCGCGTAGGCGGGCGTAGCCCTCGGCGATGCCTTCGGCGGGGGCGTGGCCGCCGCAGGACTCCACCCGTAGGTGTCCGACTCGGCGGGCGGCGAGGCGGCGGATCAGGTGTTGTGTGGTGCCGTAGACGGGTGCGGAGGCGTACGGGCGCAGCTGGGCGAGTGCGCGTCGGCCCGAGGCGATCTCGGCCAGCGCGTGGGCCAGCCGTTGGGAGCGCAGCCGGGCCTCGGCCGGGTCCGGTTCGGCCAGGGCGGGGACCAGGCGCAGTGCGGGCCGCGGGTTGGGTCGCGGCGCGAGCCGGGAGCCCGGCCGGGAGTCGGATCCGTGTTCGGGATGGGGCAGCGGGTGCGGGGCGTGGGCCAGGTTGCCGTGGGTGAGGGGGGTGATCCGGCCCGGTGGGCGCAGCGGGATCACCTCGGCGACGGCCGCGGTGTCGAAGGGGGTTTCGCCGGCGGGGGCTCGGACCACGTACAGACGTGGTGGCGAGCCGGTGTTCGTGTGGACCATGGGTCCTCCCCGTGAAGCGGATGTGACGTTGTGGCGCACCCGTCCCGCTCGTTCCCCCGACCGGGACGTGTGCAGGCACTTCCTAGCCGGCCGGCGCCCCGCGGTCAACCATTCGTCTGGTCACCGCTGCGATTACGCTGACGCGCGTCGACTCACGCGTGGTGGCGCCGGGTCGGCCCCGGTTTCGGCGTCCTTCGTCCCCGAAGGAGTGTCCGGATTTCACTCGATTGGAGTCGCCCGATGCGCGTGTTCATCCCTACGACGCCCGCCGGCCTGGCCGCGGTGCACGCCGCCGGCGGGATCGAGTCGGCGCCGCTGCCGGCGTACGCCGTCACCGAGGCGTTTCGCGCGTGGTACGGGAGCGACGACGAGGAGGAGTTGGAGTACGGCGCGTTGACCCGCGCCGCCGAGGGCTCGCTGCGGTTGCTCGCGGCCGAGCCGGGCGCGGTGCGTCGGGTCGTGCTCGCGGCGGACGTGCCGGATGCGCTGGTGGCCGAGCGGGCGCAGGACGGCCCGGGCGCGGTCCTGGTCGACGCGCGGGTGCCGCGCAAGCGGATCGCGGCGGTGCACATGGACACCGCCGACGCGGAGGAGGCGGTCGCCGCGGCGCTGGCGGGCGGGCTCACCGACGAGCTGATCGAGGTCACCGAGGAGCACGAGCTGCTGTGGTTCGCGACACAGGAGCTGGCCGACCTGCTGTGACGGCCGGCAGGGCACAATCAAGGTCCATGACGAATCGGAATCCGCACCTGGTTTGGGACTGGAACAGCACCCTGTTCCACGACTTGGACGCGATCATCGAGGCCACCAACGCCTCGTTCGCGCTGATCGGACTGCCGCCGATGACGCTGGAGCGCTATCGGGAGCTCTACTGCGTGCCGGTGCCGAAGTTCTACGAGAAGGTCGTCGGCCGGGTCCCGGACGCGGACGAGTGGACCCGTCTCGATCAGGCCTTCCAGGAGGTCTACACCCTGCACAGCGCGCGCTGCGAACTCGCCGTCGGCGCGGACGAGCTGCTGCATGCCTGGCAGCGCGAGGGCGGTACCCAGTCGCTGTTGTCGCTGACCGCGCACGAGGCGTTGATGCCGTTCGTGCGCCGGTTCGGGATCGAGGAGCGGTTCGTCCGGGTGGACGGGCGGGTGGGTCCGCCGGGCGGCGGCAAGGCCGAGCACCTGGTGCGGCACCTGGCCGCGCTGGAGCGGGACCCGGCCGACGTGGTGCTGATCGGCGACGCCGCCGACGACGCGGCGGCGGCGCTGCACGTGGGCGCGCGCGTGGTGCTGTACGCGGGCGGCTCGCACGCGCGGGCCGGTCTGGAGGGGGTCGGGGTGCCCGTGGTGGACTCGCTCGCCGAGGCGGTCGAGCTCGCGCGTGGATACGTGCGCTGACCACCCTCGCGCATCGATTGTCCGGTTCGTGGGCACTGCGCATCCATGGATGCTGTGACCCGGGTGCCCCGGCCGAGCAACGAACCCGTCCACGGCTACGCGCCGGGCAGCCCCGAGCGGGACCGCCTGCGTGAGCGGCTGGCCGAGTTGTCCGCCGTACCCGTGGACCTGCCGCACACCATCGGCGGCGAACACCGGATGGGCGCGGGCAAGCGTGTGCAGTTGGTGCAGCCGCATCGGCGTGCGGGCGAACTGGGCACCCTCGCCAACGCGACCCACGACGACGCGCGGGCCGCGCTGACCGCGGCGAAGGAGGCCGCGCCCGGGTGGCGCGCGCTCGACTTCGACGACCGGGCGGCGATCATCCTCAAGGCGGCCGACCTGCTCGCCGGGCCGTGGCGCGAGACCATCGCCGCCGCGACGATGCTCGGTCAGGGCAAGACGGTGCAGCAGGCGGAGATCGACGCGCCGTGCGAGCTGATCGACTTCTGGCGGTTCAACGTCGACTTCGCCCGGCGGATCCTGGCCGAACAGCCGATCAGTTCCCCCGGGGTGTGGAACCGGCTGGACCACCGGCCGCTGGAAGGCTTCGTGTACGCGGTCACCCCGTTCAACTTCACCGCCATCGCCGGCAACCTGCCGACTGCGCCCGCGCTGATGGGCAACGTGGTGTTGTGGAAGCCCTCGCCCACCCAGGCGCTGGCCGCGCACCACCTGATGCGGCTGTTGGAGGCGGCCGGGCTGCCGCCGGGGGTGATCAACCTGCTGCACGGCGACGGCGTGGCGGTGTCCGACGTGGCGCTGGCCGACCCGGACTTCGCGGGGCTGCACTTCACCGGGTCCACCGCGACCTTCAAGCACCTGTGGCGGGGCATCGCCGACAACCTCGACGCCTACCACGGCTATCCCAGGATCGTCGGCGAGACCTGCGGCAAGGACTTCGTGGTCGCGCATCCCAGTGCCGACCACGACGTGTTGCGCACCGCGCTGGTGCGCGGCGCGTTCGAGTACCAGGGCCAGAAGTGTTCGGCCGCGTCGCGCGCCTACATCCCGCGCTCGATCTGGGAGAGCGAGTTCCGCGACGCGTTCCTGGCCGAGGTGGACGGGTTGTCGATGGGCGACGTGACCGACCTGAGCCACTTCATGGGCGCGGTGATCGACGAGCGCGCGTTCGCCAAGCTCAAGGCGGCGATCGACCGGGCACACGCCGCCGACGGCCTGCGGGTGCTCGCGGGCGGGACCTACGACGACGCGGTGGGTTGGTTCGTGCGGCCCACCGTGGTGCTCGCCGAGGATCCGTGGGACGAGGTGTTCACCACCGAGTACTTCGGGCCGTTCCTGGGCGTGCACGTGTACGAGGACCGCGACTGGGACACGATGCTCCGGCAGATGGAGTCGGCCGCGCCGTACGCGCTCACCGGCTCGGTGATCGCCCGCGATCGGCGCGCGCTGGCGCACGGCACCGACTTCCTGCGCTTCGCGGCGGGCAATTTCTACCTCAACGACAAGCCCACCGGCGCGGTGGTGGGGCAGCAGCCGTTCGGCGGCGCGCGGGCGTCCGGCACCAACGACAAGGCCGGCGCGATGCAGAACCTGATGCGCTGGACCAGCACCCGCACGATCAAGGAGACGTTCGACCCGCCGACCGACTACCGCTATCCGCACATGGGCTGAGTGCGCGTGCCAGGGCTCAGGCCGGTGCCTTGGCGCGCAGGACCTGGACGAACTCGCGCATCCAGGCCGGGTGGTCGACCCAGCCGCGGGCGGAGACCAGGGTGCCGTCGACGACGGCCTCGCCGTCCACCCAGGTGGCGCCCGCCGCCCGTACGTCCGGCGCGATCGCCGGGTAGGCGGCGGTGCGGCGCCCGTTCAGCACCCCCGCGGCGGCGCTGACCAGCGGCCCGTGGCAGATCTGCGCGACCGGCTTCTCGGCCGCGAAGAAGTGCCGCACGATGCGCTGCACCACCGGGTTGTTGCGCAGGTACTCCGGGGCCCGGCCGCCCGGCAGCACCAGGGCCACGTAGTTCTCCGGCCGCACCTCCACGAAGGCGAAGTCGGCCGGCCACGTGTAGCCGGGCTTCTCGGTGAACGTGTCGTAGCCGTCGACGAAGTCGTGCACGACGAAGTTGAGCTTCTTGCGCGAGGGCCCGGCCACGTGCACGTCGTAGCCCTCCTCGCGCAGCCGCTGGTACGGGTAGAGCACCTCGAGCGATTCCGCCGCGTCGCCCGTGATCAACAGCACCTTCTTGGCCATGACGATCGTCTCCCCACCGAGTTCGTCCGCCCGCGTCGTGTCGTTGCTCCCGCACCACGGTGCCCCGAGCGTCCGCCCCGGGGCAATGGGCAATCGCCGGCGCTTCGGAACCGCGTGGCTCAGGGCAAGGGCGGTACGGGGTGTCCGGGCATAACCGAAAATTACTTACAGGGTGATCCGAGATCCCCTCTCGGCGGCCGAGGACCACGCGAGTAGCCTGACGATGCGGCGACGCCGTGCGGGTCGCGGGCCGAGACGACGGAGTCCCGGAACCACCACCGACGCGCCGACGTCGCCTGAAACAGGTACTCGCGACAAAGCGGGTACCGGCAGTACACGGCCGGGCACGCCCGGGGACGGCAATGGTCACGCAACGGCGCGCGACAGGAGCGGCAGCATCATGCAGAGCAAGCTGGACGAGGCGAAGGCGGAGCTTCTCGCCCGAGCGGCGGACGCGGCACGGGCGGCATCGTCACAGCACGGAGGCGGCGGGCCCGAGGGCCCGAACCGGGTGGACCTCGATGTCCTCCTGTCCCGCTACTACCGGCACACCGCACCCGACGACCTGATCGACCGCGACCCGGTCGACGTATACGGTGCGGCGATCTCGCACTGTCGACTCGCGGCGCAGCGCCCCCAGGGCACCGCGCGGGTCCGGGCGTACACGCCCACGGTGGAGGAGAACGGCTGGGCGTCGGGGCACACCGTGGTCGAGGTGGTCACCGACGACATGCCCTTCCTGGTGGACTCGGTCACCAACGAACTCTCCCGCCAGGAACGCAGCATCCACGTGGTGATCCACCCGCAGCTGATCGTCCGGCGCACCATCGCCGGCGAACTGCTGGAGATCGTGGACACCACCGACGCACACGGGGTGCCCGAGGACGCGCTCGTCGAGTCCTGGATGCACATCGAGATCGACCGGGAATCCGACCGCGAGGACCTGCGCGCGGTGGAGAGCGGGTTGCAGCGCATCATCAGCGACGTGCGCGAGGTGGTCGAGGACTGGGCCAAGATGCGCGACACGTCGCTGCGGCTGGCCGACGAACTCGCCAACGACCCGCCGGCGACGCTGCCGGAGGAGGAGATCGGCGAGGCGTGGGAGCTGCTGCGCTGGCTCTCCGAGGATCACTTCACCTTCCTGGGATACCGCGAGTACGACCTGGTCTGCGAGAACGACGAGGACGTGCTGCGCGCGGTGCCCGGCACCGGGCTCGGCATCCTGCGCGCCGACCAGGACCTGTCGGCGTCCTTCAGCCGACTGTCCACCCAGGCCCGGGCCAAGGCCCGGGAGAAACAGCTGCTGATCCTCACCAAGGCCAACTCGCGGGCCACCGTGCACCGCTCGGCCTACCTCGACTACATCGGCGTGAAGAAGTTCGACGCGGCCGGCAACGTGATCGGCGAGCGGCGCTTCCTGGGGCTGTTCAGCTCCGCCGCCTACACCGACAGCGTGCAGCGCATCCCCGTGGTGCGCCGCAAGGTGCACGCTGTCCTGGACAAGGCCGGCTTCCCGCCGGTCAGCCACGACGGCCGGGACCTACTGCAGATCCTGGAGACCTACCCGCGCGACGACCTGTTCCAGATCGCCGTCGACGAACTGCACGACATCGTGATCAGCGTGCTCTACCTCCAGGAGCGGCGCCGGTTGCGGCTGTTCCTGCGCAAGGACGAGTACGGCCGGTTCTACTCGGCCCTGGTCTACCTGCCGCGCGACCGCTACACCACCGAGATCCGGCTCAAGATGCAGGACATCCTGCTCGCCGAGCTGGCCGGCTCCGTCGTCGACTACACCGCGCGCAACACCGAGTCCGTGCTCGCCCGCCTGCACTTCACCGTGCGGGTGCCCACCGGCGCCGAACTCGGCGACCCGGACGTGGACTACATCGAGCGCCTGCTCTCCGAGGCCACCCGCTCCTGGATCGACGACTTCGGCGAGGCCCTCGTCGCCGAATGCGGCGAGGAGAGCGCGTCCGAACTGTCCCGCCGCTACGCGCACGCGTTCAGCGAGGGGTACAAGTCGGACTTCCCGCCGCGGACCGCGGTCGCCGACCTCAAGCGGGTCGAGGAACTGACCCCCGAGGCGGACTTCACGCTCCACCTGTACGAGCCGATAGGAGCACTGCCGGGCGAGCGGCGCTTCAAGATCTACCGCATCGGCGACTACGTCTCGCTGTCCGAGGTGTTGCCGATCCTGCAGCGGATGGGTCTGGAGGTCGTCGACGAGCGGCCCTACGAGCTGCACCGCGCCGACGGCACCGTGGCGTGGGTGTACGACTTCGGCCTGCGTTACGACGCCTCGGCGATGTACGGGCAGCCCGAGGACGTCAAGGAGCTGTTCCAGGACGCGTTCTCGGCGACCTGGACCGGGCGCGCGGAGAACGACGGGTTCAACGCGCTGGTCTTCCGGGCCGGGCTGACCTGGCGCCAGGCGATGGTGCTGCGCGCCTACGCCAAGTACCAGCGGCAGGCCGGGGTCACCTTCGGGCAGGACTACATCGAGGGCGTCCTCGTCTCCAACCCGCACACCACCCGACTCCTGGTGAACCTGTTCGAGGCCCGCTTCTCGCCCGGCCACCAGCAGGCCGGCACCGAGTTGGTGGACGGCATCGTGGAGGCCATCGAGGGCGCGCTCGACCAGGTCGCCAGCCTGGACGAGGACCGCATCCTGCGCTCCTTCCTGGCGATGATCAAGGCCACCCTGCGGACCAACTTCTTCCAGCACCGCGAGGACGGCGAGGCGCACGACTACCTCTCGCTGAAGTTCGACCCGCTCCAGATCCCGGACCTGCCGGCGCCGCGGCCCCGGTTCGAGATCTTCGTCTACTCGCCCCGGGTCGAGGGCGTGCACCTGCGCTTCGGCGCGGTCGCGCGCGGCGGGCTGCGCTGGTCCGACCGGCGCGAGGACTTCCGCACCGAGATCCTGGGCCTGGTCAAGGCGCAGATGGTCAAGAACACGGTGATCGTGCCGGTCGGCGCCAAGGGCGGCTTCGTCTGCAAACAACTGCCCGACCCGAGCGACCGCGAGGCCTGGCTGGCCGAGGGCGTCGCCTGCTACCGCACCTTCATCGGCGCCCTGCTCGACATCACCGACAACCTCGTCGACGGCGAGGTCGTGCCGCCGGCCGACGTGGTGCGCCACGACGGCGACGACACCTACCTGGTGGTGGCCGCCGACAAGGGCACCGCGACGTTCTCCGACATCGCCAATGCGGTGGCCGAGTCGTACGGGTTCTGGCTCGGCGACGCGTTCGCCTCCGGCGGCTCGGCCGGCTACGACCACAAGGGCATGGGCATCACCGCCCGCGGCGCGTGGGAGTCGGTCAAGCGGCACTTCCGCGAGTTGGGCCACGACACCCAGACCGAGGACTTCACCGTCGTCGGCATCGGCGACATGTCCGGCGACGTGTTCGGCAACGGCATGCTGCTGTCCGAGCACATCCGGCTGATCGCCGCGTTCGACCACCGGCACATCTTCCTGGACCCGAACCCGGAGGCGGCGGCCTCCTTCGCCGAGCGCCGCCGGTTGTTCGACCTGCCGCGCAGCTCGTGGGCGGACTACGACACGAGCCTGATCTCGGCCGGCGGCGGCGTGTACCCGCGCACCGCGAAGTCGGTGCCGATCAGCGCGCAGGTGCGCGAGGCCCTCGGGCTGCGCGAGGGGCTTGTGCGGCTCACCCCGGCCGAGTTGATGAAGGCGATCCTGCAGGCCCCCGCGGACCTGTTCTGGAACGGCGGCATCGGCACCTACATCAAGTCGAGCGGCGAGTCGCACGCCGACGTCGGCGACAAGGCCAACGACGCCATCCGGGTCAACGGCGCCGACCTGCGGGTCAAGGTCGTCGGCGAGGGCGGCAACCTGGGCTGCACCCAGCTGGGCCGGGTCGAGTTCGCACTCGCGGGCGGCCGGATCAACACCGACGCGATCGACAACTCGGCGGGCGTGGACACCTCGGACCACGAGGTGAACATCAAGATCCTGCTCAACCAGGTCACCGCCGCCGGCGACATGACCGGCAAGCAGCGCAACGAACTGCTCGCGCAGATGACCGACGAGGTCGGCCACCTGGTCCTGGCCGCCAACTACGGCCAGAACTGGGCGCTGGCCAACGCGGTGGCACAGGCGTCCAGCCTGCTGCACGTGCACATGCGGTACATGCGCCGGATGGTCCGCGACGGGCACCTCGACCGGGAGATCGAGTTCCTGCCGACGGATCGTCAGCTCCGCGAGCGGCAGCAGAACGGGCAGGCGATGACCCAGCCCGAACTGGCCGTGCTCCTGGCCTACACGAAGATCGTGATGGCCCAGGACCTGATCGCCTCCGACCTGCCCGACGACCCGTTCCTGGCCCGGGAGTTGCACCGCTACTTCCCGAGCCCGCTGCGGGCGAGGTTCGTCGAGCAGATGGACCGGCACCCGCTGCGCCGGGACATCATCACCACCGTCGTGGTGAACGAGGTGGTCAACCTCGCGGGCATCACGTTCATGTTCCGCATGCGCGAGGAGACCGGCGCGTCGGCGGAGGAGGTCGCCCGGGCGCACATCACCGCGCGGGAGATCTTCGGCGCGGACCGGATCATGGGCGCCATCGCGGCACTGGACAACAAGGTCCCGGCCGAGATGCAGACCACCCTGCGGCTGCACAGCCGGCGACTGATCGAGCGGGCCACCCGCTGGTTCCTGGGCAGCCGGCGCGAGATCGACATCGCCGCGCAGGTGGAGCTGTTCCGCGACGGCGTGGCCGAGGTGGTCGCACACCTGCCCAAGGTGCTGCGCGGCTCGGACCTGGCCTGGATGGACGGGCTGTACGAGCAGTTCACCGCGGCGGGCGTGCCCACCGAACTGGCCACCGCGGTGGCCGGGATGTCCTCGGCGTACGCGGCCCTGGACATCGTCGAGGTGGCGACCGAATCCGATCGCGGTGTGGTCGACGTCGCCCAGGTGTACTTCGACATCGCCGACCGGCTGCCGATCGCGCACCTGCTCGACCGGATCATCGAACTGCCGCGCAGCGACCGGTGGAAGTCGATGGCGCGGGCCTCGCTGCGCGAGGACCTGTACGCGGCGCAGGCCGGGCTCACCGCCGACGTGCTCGCCTCCGGCGAGCCGCAGGACACCCCGGAGCTGCGGTTCAAGGCGTGGGAGCACAAGAACGCGCCGGTGCTGGTGCGGGCGCGGTCCACGCTGGAGGAGTTGCAGGAGGCGGAGAGCTACGACCTGGCGACGTTGTCGGTCGCCATGCGGGTGATCCGCACGCTGCTGCGTACGGGCGCCAAGAGCTGACCGACGCGAACGACCGCCGGCCCGGAACCCCGAGGGGTTCCGGGCCGGCGGCCTGTGGTGGGTGTGTTCCGCGAGCCTTCTATGGTTCGAGCATGAGCAGTTCGTGTCGGCTGCGCTCGCGCACGGCCCACCAGCACGGCAGATAGACCACCGCCGGCACACCGGCCACCAGGATCGACCACGTCGGGCAGGCCATCAGTATCGCCACCAGCGCGACGAACACGTGGATCAGGCCCACCGCGGCCGCACGTCCCAGCGCGCCGGTGCCGCGCCGCAGCGCGTCGCGCACTCCGACCACGCCGAAACCGCACATCACGGCGATGCCCGCGCACAACACCGACGCGACCAGCAGCAGATCGCCCAGCCCCTCCAGGCTCTTGCGGTCGTCGCGCACCGCGAACGACATCACCGCCAGGGTGCCCGCGCCCACGCTCATCAGCAGTGTCTCGACGGCCAACGCGATCAGCAGCGTGCGGAGAAAACCGATCCGACGACTTCCCCTCATTGTTCCCCCGAAATGACGTTTTGCCCCCCGTTTGATGCGCCCCCGAACCGGTTCCGCAACAGGGGTGGCACCCTACGCCTTCGGACGATGCCACACGGAATCGCGTTCCCGACGGCGGTATCCGTAACGAGTCCGGCACGAAACGCCGAGGCCGCGAGGCGGTTGCCCGGAAGTCACCGGGCCGCCCCGCGGCCGTCGCGCACCGGTCGACTACTTCACGGCGCCCGCCATCACGCCCTGCACGAAGTAGCGCTGGAAGCCGAAGAACACGAGCACCGGGACGATCAGCGACAGGAACGCGCCGGGGGCCAGCACGTCGATGTTGGCGCCGAACGCCCGGGACTGCGACTGCAGGGCCACCGTCAGCGGCGCCGATTCGGTGTCCGCGTAGATCAGCGCGATCAGCATGTCGTTCCACACCCACAGGAACTGGAAGATGCCGAGCGAGGCGATCGCGGGCAGCCCCAGCGGCAGGATGACCCGGAAGAAGATGGTCAGATCCGTACCGCCGTCCATCCGCGCGGCCTCGAGCAGATCGCGCGGAATGCCCGCGAAGTAGTTGCGGAGCAGGAACACCGCGAACGGCAGGCCGAAGGCGACGTGGAAGAGCACCACCCCGGTGATCGTGCCGAAGAGCCCGGTGTCCCCGTACAACTTCGAGATCGGGATCAGCGCCACCTGCACCGGCACCACGAGCAGCCCGACCACGACCAGGAACAGCCAGTCCCGACCGGGGAATTCCAGCCAGGCGAAGGCGTAGGCGGCGAGCGAACCGATCAGGATCACCAGCAGCGTGCTGGGCACGGTGATCCAGATCGTGTTGAGGAACGCCCGGGTCATGTCCTTGTTGTCGAGCAGCTTGTCGTAGTTCGAGAAGGTCAGGTCGCTCGGCTTGCCGAGCACCTTCCACCACCCGGACTTGCTCATCTCCTGCGGATCGCGCAGCGAGGACACCAGCAGGCCGAACGTGGGCATCAGCCAAAACAGCGCGATCAGTGCCAGCAGGACCGCCGCCAGGCCGCCGCCGGTGCGGCCGACGATCCGCGAGGCGAGGCCGCGCTTGATCCCCATCTCCGGTCGTTGCGGCGGGGCGGGCTTCGTCAGGTCGGGGGCCGCGGGCGCGCTCACCGGTTCTCCCTTCGGAAGCGACGGATGTTGAACAACATCGCCGGCAGCACCAGCAGGAACAGCAGGATGCCGATGGCACTGCCCAGGCCCTGGTTGTTGCCGCCGCCGAAGGAGGCGATGTACATCTGCAGGGCCAGGACGTTGGCCTCCTTCTGCGACGAGCCCAGCGAGATGATGTACACCAGGTCGAAGATCTTCAGCACGTTGATCACCAGGGTGACCATCACCACCACGAGCACCGGCGCGAGCAGCGGGATGGTGACCCGGCGGAAGACCTGCCACTCGGTCGCGCCGTCCACCCGGGCCGCCTCCAGCGCGTCCCGGGGGATCGCGGCCAGGCCCGCGGCGATCAGCACCATCGCGAAGCCGGCCCACATCCAGATGTAGGCGCCGATGATCGCGGCGGTGATCAGGTTCGGCCCGAGCCAGTCGTAGCCGGCGAACGACTTGGCGAAGTTGGACGCGGCCAGGCGCAGTTGCACCGGGCCGTCCTTGGCGGCGGACGCGGGCAGGGTGAACGAGCCGTCCTTGCCGGTGGTCGCGCTCGCGACGGTGTGTCCGCCCCGGACCGCCTCCACCTTCACGCCCGGCAGCCCCTTCTCGCCCGGGTCGACCACGCCGGGTTTGCCGGCGTTGCCCTTGCTGAAGTCGACCCAGACCACACCACCCAGGCCGCCGGCGGGCGGCACGCCGGGCCGGGCGTTCTGCGCGTCGCCGGGGATCTTGTTCGCGGGCAGCGCCACCAGCGGCAGCAGCGCGGTGCCGTCGGCCGCGGTGCCGGCCTTGGTCACGAAGCCGCCGCCCTGGGGGGTGAGTACGGCGTCGTTGCGCGGCCGGGCGCCGGGATAGGGCGCGCCCTCGCTGAACACGTCGTGCACGCTGGTCAGCACCGCGTTGGCCACACCCTGGTCCGGGTCGCGGTCGTACACCAGCCGAAAGGTGATGCCGGCGGCCAGCATGGACACCGCCATCGGCATGAACACGATCAGCTTGAACGCGGTGGCGAAGCGCACCCGTTCGGTGAGCACCGCGAAGACCAGGCCGAGCGCGGTGACCGCGGCGGGCACCACCAGGACCCAGATCAGGTTGTTCTTCAGCGCGGTGAACGTGTTGTCGTCGGTGAACAGTTCCTTGTAGTTGTCGATCCCCACGAAGTCCGACCAGCCGTCCGCGCCGAACAGGCTGCGGATCAGCGACCACACGATCGGATAGGCGACCAGGACGGCGAGCATGACGACGGCCGGCAGCAGGAACAGCCAGCCGAGCAGGGTGCCCGAACCGAGCCCGCGCGTCTCGCGCGCGGGCGTCGGCTTTGTCTTCTCGGGCACCGCGACCTGTGCGGGTGCCTTGTCACTCATGGCCGTCGATCACCCGGCCGAGTAGGCCTTGGCGGCGTCCGCCTCCAGCTTGGCCTGCGCCCCCGCGACATCGGAGGGATTGCGCAGGAAGTCCTGGAGGTCGCGCCACTCGCCTTCGCCCTTGGTGCCGCCGAACGCAGCCGGCGCCTGGTCGGAGAGGTCGAAGCGGAAGTCCTCGCCCGCCGCGATCAGGTTCTTCGCGATCCCGCGCGTGGTGTCGTCGCGGTAGGCCGCGAAGTCCAGGTTCTTGTTCGGCGAGAGGTAACCGCCCTGCTGCGCCCACACCTTGGCCGCGTCCGGCGAGGCCAGATACTTCAGCAGCGCCTGGGCGCCGGGGGAGTCCTTCATCGCCACCGCCACGTCGCCGCCGGTGACCACCGGCGCCTTGCCGGTGCCGACCGCGGGGAAGCCGAAGAACTTCGCGTCGGCGCCGATCTTGGCCTTGGTGTCCTTGATGATGTTGGTGCCGATGAAGTCGCCGCCCGCGATCATGCCCGCCTTCGGCGGATCGCCGAACGCCTGCGGTACGGACGCGGGGAACTCGGTCTGGAGCACGCCGCCGGAGCCGCCGGGGAACCAGTCGCTCTTGCCGAAGACCTGGGCCAGCGTCTCCAGCGCGGTCTTCACCGAGGGGTCGGTCCACGGGATCTTGTGCTTGGCCAGTTGGTCGTACTTCTCCGGGCCCGCCTGGCTCAGGTAGATGTTCTCGAACCAGTCGGTGAGCACCCAGCCGTCGGCGCCGCCGATCGCGAACGGCGGTGTGCCCGAGTCGGAGATCAGGCCCGCGTTCTTGAGCAGGTCGTCCCAGGTCTTCGCCTCGGTCGCGCCGGCGTTCTCGTAGACCTTGGCGTTGTACCAGATCAGCGACTTGTTGGCGCCCTTGTAGTACACGCCGTAGAGCTTGTCCTGGTAGGAGCCGAGCTTTTGCCACTGGCCGGAGAAGTTGGCCTGCACGCTCTGCTGGACGTCCGGCGCGAGCGGCTTGATCCAGCCCTTTTGCGCGAACTGCTGGAGTACGCCGGGCTGGGCCAGGAACGCCACGTCCGGCGGCGCGTTGCCCTCGACCCGCTGGCCCAGGAACGTGGAGGCGCTGTCGCCGGTGGGGATGAACTCGGTCTTGGCCCCCGTACGCTTCTCGAAGTCGGCGAGCACCTTCTTGAACGCGGCCTGTTCGTCACCGGTCCACACCGCCGCGACGCTCACCGTGGTGCCGTCGAGCCTGGGTACCGGCGCACCGCCGCCGCTCGGCGTCGAGTCGCTCTTCTTGTCCTTGCCGTCGCCGTCGTCGCTGCAGGCCGCGAGACCCATGGCGAGCATCGAGGCGACCGCCAAGGCGCCCACAAGCCGCTTCACGCATCCTCCGTAATGGACAGACCCGTCTCCGGGTCGAAGAAGTGCAGCCGGTCGGTCGCCACCCGCATCACCACGCCCGCGCCCTCGCGGGCGCTGGTGCGCGGGCCGAAGCGGGCCACGAGTTCGGAGTGCGCCGCGTCCGGATCGGGCACCTGTTCCTCCGCGCCGACGTCGCGCGCCAGCTCCTGGACGTCCTCGGTCACCGCCGGCGGCGCGTCCACGCTCACGTGGACCAGCACCTCGGAACCCATCGCCTCGACCAGGTCGGCCTCGGCCCGCAACACCGCGCCCGGCGCGGGCTCGGCGCCCTCCAGGGCGGCGTCGTGCAGGTCCTCGGGCCGAATGCCGACGATCAGCGACCGCCCGGCGTATCCGGCCAGGGCCGGCCGGGCGGCGAGCACCTCGGCGGGCACGGACAACCGCTGACTGCCCACGCCCACCGCGAAGTCGCCCGCCTTGTCGCGGGTCAACTCGCCGGTGAGCAGGTTCATCGCGGGCGAGCCGATGAAGCCCGCCACGAACAGGTTGACCGGGTGGTCGTACAACTCCTGGGGTGGCGCGACCTGCTGGAGCACCCCCTTCTTCATCACCGCGACCCGATCGCCGAGCGTCATCGCCTCGGTCTGATCGTGCGTCACATACAGCGTGGTGACGCCGAGTTCGCGGGTCAGCCGGGCGATCTGGGCGCGCATCTGCACGCGTAGCTTCGCGTCGAGATTGGACAGCGGTTCGTCCATCAGGAACGCCTGGGGCTCACGCACGATCGCCCGGCCCATCGCCACCCGTTGCCGCTGTCCGCCGGAGAGTTGACGCGGTTTGCGGCCCAGGTGCTCGGCCAGTCCCAGCGTCCGCGCCGCCCGGTCGACCCGCTCGCGGATCTCCGCCTTGGGCAATTTCCGCAATCTGAGCCCGAATCCGATGTTGTCCCGCACGTTCAGATGCGGATACAGGGCGTAGCTCTGGAACACCATCGCCACGTCCCGATCCCGCGAGGGGATCCGGTTGACCACCCGATCCCCGATGCTGACCGTGCCCTCGCTGATCTCCTCCAGGCCGGCCACCATGCGTAACGCGGTGGTCTTGCCACATCCGGACGGACCGACCAATACCAGGAACTCCCCGTCCGCAACGGTCAGATCGAGCGAGGTGACCGCTCTCGTACCGTCGGTGTAAACCTTTCCGACCCCATCCAGAACCACTTCCGCCACGAATTTCCCCCGAGGGTGGACAGATGTCGCCTTCCGATGTCCTGTCGTACGCCTGGTGTGGCGTTCGCCACAAGCCCTGCCCCACGCAACGAGCCTTATTCGTGACTTTCGATCATCAGTGCGTAATGGGGGGACGGATGCCGGTCGCGCTCCGTATGCTGACCGTGCCGCGACTGGCGTACACGTGGAATGACCACGGGGGAGCGGTGGTTCCGCCGACGAGGTGTCGTCCGCCTGGGCACCCGGCTCACATCTCGTTGTGAACCGAGCCGGAGGAATGATGGACCGTCATGTCGAACTCGGCCGTACCGACCCGGAGATCGCCTCGCTCGTGCGGGCCGAGGAGGCCTTGCAGCAGGACACGCTGCGGCTGATCCCGAGTGAGAACTACGTCTCCGCCGCCGTGTTGGAGGCGACCGGGACGGTGCTCACCAACAAGTATTCCGAGGGGTATCCCGGCCGGCGCTACTACGAGGGCCAGCAAAACGTCGACCCGATCGAGAACATCGCGCGCGAGCGGGCGAAGTCGCTGTTCGGCGTGGAGCACGCCAACGTGCAGCCCTACTCGGGCTCGCCGGCCAACCTCGCGGTCTACCTCGCCTTCGCCCGGCCCGGCGACACGGTGCTGGGCATGGCGCTGCCGAGCGGCGGACACCTCACGCACGGCTGGGGCGTGTCCGCGACCGGGACGTGGTTTCGGGGCGTGCGCTACGGGGTGCGCGCGGACACCGGGCGCACCGACCTCGACGAGGTGCGCGACGTGGCCCTGCGGGAGCGGCCGAGGCTGATCTTCTGCGGCGGTACGGCCGTGCCGCGCACGGTGGACTTCGCCGCGTTCGCGGAGATCGCCCGCGAGGTGGACGCGATCCTGGTCGCGGACGTGGCGCACATCGCCGGGCTGATCGCGGCCGGTGTGCACCCCTCGCCGGTCCCGCACGTGGACGTGGTGTCCACCACCACGCACAAGACGCTGCGGGGTCCGCGCGGGGCGATGCTGATGTGTCGCGCCGAGCATGCCAAGGCGATCGACAAGGCGGTCTTCCCGGGCCTGCAAGGGGGGCCGCACAACCACACCACGGCGGCGATCGCGGTCGCGTTGCGCGAGGCGGCGACGGAGGACTTCCGGGCCTATGCGCGGCAGGTGGTGGCGAACGCACGGCGACTGGGGGAGGAACTGGCCGCGCGCGGATTCGAGTTGGTCTCGGGCGGGACGGACACGCACCTGCTCCTGGTGGATCTGACGCGGCGCGGGGTGCCGGGCAAGGTCGCGGCACGGGCGCTGGATCGGGCGGGGATCGTGGTCAACTACAACACGGTGCCCTTCGATACCCGGTCGCCGTTCGATCCGTCGGGGATTCGGTTGGGGACGCCGGCGCTCACGTCGCGTGGCGTGGGGGTGGAGGACATGGCGTTGGTCGCCGGGTGGATCGATCGGGTGGTCGGGGGGTCGGAGGGCGAGGAGTCTCGCGTGCGGGGTGAGGTGCGGGAGTTTTTGGGGCGGTTTCCGGCGCCTGGGTTGGCTGTGTAGTCGGTGGGCTTGGGTTGGGTTACCCGCCCGCTCCACCTGTGGCGTTTTGGTGTTCGGGCTGCGGGTTACCGCGTTCGGGGCGGCGATTCGGCCTGTGGGGGTTGGTGGCTGCCGGGCTTGTGGCTACCGGGCCTTTTGGGTCAGGTGCAAAGGGGCTCTGGGCCATAGGCGCGATTGCAACGGGGTGCCCAGTTGTTCGGCGGCGCGGCGGACCGCGCCGGTGAGCAGGGCCAGGTCGGTGGGGCCGTTGCCGCCGCCGACCGGGGTGGGGCGGCGGGCCAGGCGGTTGCCCATCTCCTGCCACTCCTGGCGCACGACGGTGGGGCGCAGGGTTGCCGTGCGCGGCATTCGGCCGGTCACCCGGCCGCCCTGGAAGGGGATCACCGCGCCGTCGCGGCCGCGCACGAAACCCCGGCCCGGGTAGTCCTCGTCCACGCCCGCCGCGTCCTCGACGTCGATCAGCACGCGGGAGGACTGCGGATCGTCCACGCGCAGGGCGATCCGCAGTTCGGCGCCCGCCGCGGCCTCGATCTCCAGGCTCCGGGCGGGCCGACCCGTGGTCACCAGCAGGTGTACGCCGTGCGCGCCGCCGCGGTGGGCCACGTCGGCCAGGCCCTTGACGCACCCCGGGTACGTCTCGGCCAGCAGGTCTATGTCGTCCACCGCCACCACCAGCCGGGGCAGCGCCCCGCCCGGGCCCGTCCGGTACGCCTCGAACGAGGTGCCGCGCAGCAGCCCCTCGCGGCGGTCCAACTCCTCGCGCACGGCGGCGATCGCGTCGCCCGTGGCCGAGACGTCGGCGTCGGCCGGCGAGCCCACCACATGCGGCAGGTCGGACAGCCCCTCGGGGCCCCGGACCAGCGCGATGGCCAACTCGTCGGGCCGGTTCGCCACCGCGAGCGAACACAACACGGAGGCCAACAACTCGGAGCGGCCCGAGCGGGCGGCCCCGCCGATCACCACGTGCGGGCCCTCGGTGGACAGGTCGACGGTGATCGCCCCGCGCGCGTCCGAACCCAGCACCGCGCGCGGAGAGTGGCCCGCCTCGCGCCAGCCCGCGAGCAGCTTGGCGGGGGTGAGCAGATCCAGGTTGAGCAGGTCGAGCAGGCGGACCGACTCGGGCAGCGGCGAGGTGACCCGGCGGGTGGCCTCGCGCAACGGGGCCAGCGCGCGGGCGAAGCGGTCCGCCCACGCGGAGGACACCGCGTCGGCGACCACGTCGGTCAATCGGCGCGTGCCCGGTCCGATCAGGTCGATGCGGGTGCCCACCTCGCCGGTGACGTGGGCCACCGCCGAGCACTGCGCCGGCAGGTCCTCGGCCCGCTCGTCCAGGCACAGCGCGTGTACGCCGGCCGCGGGGCCCTCGACCAGGAGCCGGACGATCTCCGGCCGGGCGGCCAGTCGGCCGGCGCCGTCGAGCACGACCACGGTGCGTCGGACCGGCACCCGCTCGGCGGTGTCGATGCGATCGAGCAGCTCGCCGGCGCGGGCCAGCACCTGCTCCGGGCCCAGGCCGACCAGGAGCCGGCAGTCCTGGCCCTCGCCCGGCCGCAGATGCGGCAACCAGCGGGCCCAGGACCAGTCGGCGGCGGTGGCGCCGTCGGCGCACAGCACGACCAGTTCGACGTCCTGCGGCCCGTGCAGCCCGGCGAGTTGGGCGACCACCGAGCGGGCCAGACCGAGCAGCCGAAGCCGCGGCCCGGCCAGGCCGAGGACGGTGTCCTCGAGCGAGACGGTGACCGGTACGGAGAACGCGGTCAACCTGCGCTCCGCGCCCTCGCCGGCCGAGGTCGGCGGCTCCACCAGGGTCACCCGCGACGGCAGGTCGCCGACCCCCAGGCGCACGCTCAGCGCCTCCGGGTGGCCGGCCGCGCGCTCCCACAACCGGCCCACCGGACCCGGCTCGCCGGTGGCCAGCGCGTCGAGCAGCAGCGTGGCCGGGTCGGGCGACCGGTCGCGGCGCCAGCGCACCTCGTCGAGCAGCGCCGAGCGGGCCGCCGCCTCGATCGTCTCGCGCTCGGTCCCGCCGGCCCGGCGGCGCAGCGCGAACGGGCGCCGCCGCCCCGGTGCCTCCTCGGGCAGTTCGAAACGGGCCCGGGCGGGCACCGGCAACTGCGCGCGGGCGACCCGGCGGACCTCGATGTGGCCGGTGCCGTCGGCTCGCGCCGGGGCGCCGGAGGCATCGTCGGGCGAGCCGTAGGGCTGGGGCAGGAACGTCTGCAGGGTGGACTCGCCGACCCGCAGCAGCGATCCCGGCGGCAGGTCTACCGGCTCGCGCCCGACCGGCATGCCGTCCACGGTGGTGCCGTTGGTCGAGTCGAGGTCGGCGACCCGGATGCGACCGGGCTCTATCCACAGTTCGGCGTGCAGCCGGGACAGGTCGGGATCGCCCAGCCGCACCTCGGCCTCGGGCGCGCGGCCGATCCGTACCCCGCCCTGGTGCAGCAGGTGCACGCCGCCCGCGTCCGGCCCGCCGACCACCCGCAGTTGCGCGGACCCGGCGGAGGGGGAGGGAGAGCCGAGCGCGTCGACGGTGATCAGGGCGCCGTCCACCAGGGGTGGTCGGCCCACGGGGGTGTCGTCGCGCAGCCGCACGTCGCCCACCCAAAAACGTTGGCCGTCGGTGCCGGAGGCGGTCCGCAGCGCGCCCGCGATCCCCGCGAAGGTCGTTCCGGACGGCGCGGTGACGAGCACGTCGGCGCCCGGTCCGGTCCGCTGCGGTCCGTGCACGGTGAGCCGGATCTGCATGCGCGCCCTCCCTCCTCCGAGCAGAAAACAAGAGGCATCCTCGCACCCACGACCGTCATGTCGCCCACGGCCGGACGGACGAAGGTTCTTGTCCGAATTTCGACCGCAAACGACCGGGTCGCCGGCGAATCGCCCGAACACGGGAGCGGCCCCGACCCCATCGCGCCGACCCCCCGACGTCGACCCCGTGTCGAGTATCCGCCGAGAACCCGATCGGACAAGGTTCGACCCGGCCGGCCGAACCGTACCTGCGGTCGATGCGTCCGTACCTGAGTACCACCTAGGGTGGGAGGCAACCCGGCACCACCGCCCAGGTGGCGGACAGGACAGTGGGGAGCGGCGTGGACCGGCCGGTCGGCAGCAAATATCTGCTCCAGGAGACTCTGGGGCGCGGAGCCAGTGGCACCGTCTGGCGCGCGAGCGTGCGCGACTCCGGCGAGGTGGTCGCGGTCAAGGTGCTGCGCGAGGAGTTGGGTACCGACCCGGACGTGGTCACCCGCTTCCTGCGCGAGCGCTCACTGCTGCTCAACCTGCGCCACCCCAACCTCGTACACGTGCGCGACCTCGTCGTCGAGGGCGAGACGCTCGCCCTGGTGATGGACCTGATCGACGGTCCCGACCTGCGCACCTACCTGCGCGACAACGGCCCGCTCCCGGCCGCCCCCGCGGCGCTGACGATGGCTCAGATCTGCGACGCGTTGAGCGTGACACACGCCGACGGCGTGATACACCGCGACCTGAAACCGGCCAACATCATGCTGGCCCGCAACGGCGACTCGCTCTACCCGATGCTGACCGACTTCGGCATCGCCCGGCTCGCCGACTCGCCCGCGCTCACCCGCACCCACGAACTCGTCGGCACCCCCAGCTACGTGGCCCCGGAGACCGCCGAGGGCCGCCCGCTCACCCCCGCCGTGGACGTCTACGCGGCGGGCGTGGTGCTCTACGAACTGGTCGCCGGACACCCGCCGTTCCGCGACACCAACCCGATCGCGCTGCTGCACCACCACCTGACCGAGATCCCGGCGCGGCCGGCGGGCATGCCCGACGCCTACTGGCTGATCACCGAGCGCTGTCTGGCCAAGCAGCCCGAGGTGCGGCCCGACGCGGCGGGTCTCGGCCGCGCGTTGCGGATGGCCGCCGACGTGGTCTCCGGCGCGCGACCCGACGACGGCTCGATCGCACAGGTGCTGGCCGCGAGCGCGTTCGGCGCCCGAGCCGGTGGCGGTGGGGCCGCCGACGCCACCCGCGCGCTCCCGCAGACCCGGGCCGGCTACCCGAGCGCGCCGACCACCCCGCCGCCGACGCCGCCCGTACCGCCCGCGTCGCCGAACGCGACCCGGGTGATGAGCACGCAGCCGCCCGGCTACCCGCAACCGCAACAACCGCCGCCCACGCGGCAACAACCGGCCCAGCAGGCCCCGCATCACCCGCCGCCCGCCTACGCCGAGCCGATGCAGCACGGCCGGCCCGGCCCGCCCGCGCAGGCCGATCCCGGCCCGCCGCCGCCCCCACCGCCGCCGTCGCGCTACCGCCGCGACGAGGCGGCCGAACATGAGCCCCGGCGCCGACCGCGCGCCGTGCGCGAGCCCGACGAGCCCAGGGAGCGCGAGCCGCGCGACCGCCGCGAACGCGAGCCGCGCCGGCGGCGGTTCCGACTCACCAGCATCCCCGGCGTGGGCTGCGGCGTCGGCTGCCTGCTGCGGCTGGTGATCATCGCCGCGGTCCTGTTCGCCGTCTACTGGTTCAGCCCGCTGCACGACTGGGTGAACTCCGCCATCGACACCTTCGATACCGTTCGAGGCTGGTACGACGACGTCAAGGACTTCGTCACCGGCAACGACGGCGGCGACAAGGGCGACGGCAGCGGCGGTGGCGGCAAGAACTGACGCGAAGTCATCCCCCGGTCGCCCACGTCGAGGACGGCCTCGTACACGCCGTCCTGCCCGACGGTCCCCGCATTCGGGGGTCGGCCGCGTAGGGTGCGGTCGGGGAAGTCCGCTGTGAGCACCACGCTCGCTGGGTCCACGGAGCTGCTTTGGCACGCAAGATCGGTAGCCGATACGTCGCCCTGAAGGTGCTCGGGCGCGGCGCCAGCGGGACCGTCTGGCAGGGCGAGGGCCCCGAGGGACCCGTCGCGATCAAGCTGCTGCGCGAAGACCTCGCGTCCGACCAGGTGTTGGTCGCCCGCTTCGTGCAGGAGCGCACCGCGCTGACCAGCCTCGACCACCCCAACATCGTGGGCGTGCACGACCTGGTCGTCGACGGCACCGACCTCGCCCTGGTGATGGACCTGGTGATCGGCCCCGACCTGCGGGCCCGGCTGGAGCGTGAACGGGTACTCACCCCGCGCCTGGCCGCCGCGATCGTCGCCGACGTCGCCGACGGCCTCTCCGCCGCACACGCGGAAGGGGTGATCCACCGCGACGTCAAGCCCGAGAACATCCTGATCGACACCTCGGGCGGGGTCTCCCGGGCCCGACTCACCGACTTCGGCATCGCCCGCCTGGTCGACGCGCCGCGCCGTACCCGGGCCACCCGGATCATCGGCACGCCCGACTACCTGGCCCCCGAGATCATCGAGGGCCTGCAACCGACGGCCGCGGTGGACGTGTACGCGCTGGCCACCGTCCTGTACGAACTGCTCACCGGCTGGACGCCGTTCGGCGGCGGACACCCCGGCGCGGTGCTGCGCCGCCACGTCACCGAACCGGTGCCCGGCATCCCCGGCCTGCCCGACCCGCTCGCCGCAGTGCTCGCGTCGTGCCTGTCCAAGGCGCCCGCCGCGCGGCTGACCGCCCGCGAGTTCGGCGAGCGGCTGCGCTCGGCCCTGCCCGCGCTGATCGGCCTGCCCGCGTTCGACGTACCCGACCCCAACGGCACCGCGGGCCGCCAGGACACCCCCGTGCCGCGCCCGGCCGGCGTGGTCCCGCTGGTCTCCGGCATCTCCGAGGCCGCCGACGGCAGCCGGGACACGCACACCAACCTGACCCGCCCGGTGTTCGAGGAGGCGGTCCCGGTGCAGTCGCACCGGCGCGGCAAACCGGCGCGCGGCGGCCGGCGCCGGTGGGTCGCGGTGCTCGGCGGCGTGCTGGCCGTGGTCGTGATCGGCGCGGGCGCGATGTGGTTGGGCAGGGACGACGACAACCCGGCCCGCCCCGCCGGACAAAGCGCCGGATCGCCCACCGACACCGCGCCCGGACCGACCCGCGGCTCCGAGGGACCGGCCCCGCAGCGGGCCCCCGGCAGCTATGCGTGGGCCGCGTTCGCACCGCTGCCCGCCGCGCCCGTGCTGCTCCAGGGCGGCCCCGCCGCGGCCCGGGTCGACGCGGACCGCAGCTACCTCGTGCAGCGCGACGGCGACGGCGGACTCTGGTACGTCTCCGGCGACGGCGTGCGCTGGGGCGAATGGCGCAGGCTGCCCACCTTCCGCACCACCGACGACCCGGCGGCGGTGGCCACCGGACCCGGCCGGATGGACGTGTTCGCCGTCGGCGCGAGCGACAAGCTGCTGTATCGCGCCACGTTCGCCGACGGCCGCTTCGGCGAGTGGACCAGGACGGACGCCAAGACCAGGCTCACCGGCGCGCCCGCGGCGGTGGCCACCGGCGACCGGATCGACATCGTGGCCCGCACCGCGAGCGACGGCCTGGCCGCCGGGTCGCTCACCGGCGGCGGCTGGAGCGGCTTCACCACGGTGCCCAGCGCGGGCCGGATCGAGGCGGCGCCGGCGCTGACCGCGAGCGGCCCCGGCACGCTGGACGCCTTCGTGGTGCGCGCGGGCGACCACGCGGTGCTGCACATCACCAGCGTCGACGGCACCTGGCGCGAGCCGGAGCGGGTCAACCTGGCCGCGTCCGCGCGCCCGGCCGCCGCCTGGAGCCAGGCCCGGGGCCTGGTCGTGCTGGCCCGGGACGGCAACGGGCGACTGCTCGGCGCGGTGCCCGGCGAGGGCGGCTGGCGGCCGGTCGACCCGAACACCGCCAGCGCCGACGCCCCCGCCGCGGCGGCCGTCGGCGCCGACCGGGTCGACGTGTACGTCCGTGCCGACAACGGCCGCCTGCAAGGCGCTGCGTCGACCCCCGACACGGGCTGAGTCCCGAGTCGGGCCGCCGTCCACTTAGGATGGGTGCGTGGCTGCCGTTGATCCTTCCGAAGAGCTCAAGTCCGTCGAGTCGACCATGGGGTCGATCGAGGCCGTCCTCGACCTCGACAAGATGCGGGCCGACGTGGCCGCTCTCAACGAGAAGGCGGCGGCGCCGGATCTGTGGGACGACCCCGAGGCCGCGCAGAAGGTGACCAGCCGGCTGTCGTTCCTCCAGGGCGAACTGCGCCGGGTCGAGGACCTGCGCCGCCGGATCGACGACGTGAACGTCCTGTTCGAGCTGGCCGAGGCCGAGGACGACGCGGACACCCGCGCCGAGGCCGAGAGCGAGCTCGCGGCGGTGCACAAGGCGGTCGGCGAACTCGAGGTCCGCACCCTGCTGTCCGGCGAATACGACGCGCGCGAGGCGCTGGTGACCATCCGCTCCGAGGCCGGTGGTGTGGACGCCGCCGACTTCGCCGAGATGTTGCTGCGGATGTACACGCGCTGGGCCGAGCGGCACGGCTACCCGACCGAGGTCTACGACACCTCCTACGCCGAGGAGGCCGGCATCAAGTCGGCCACCTTCGCGGTCAAGGTGCCCTACGCCTACGGCACGCTGTCCGTCGAGCAGGGCACGCACCGCCTGGTGCGCATCTCGCCGTTCGACAACCAGGGCCGCCGACAGACCTCGTTCGCGGGCGTCGAGGTGTTGCCGGTGGTCGAGCAGAGCGACCGGGTCGACATCGACGAGTCCGAACTGCGGGTCGACGTCTACCGTTCCTCCGGTCCCGGCGGCCAGGGCGTCAACACCACCGACTCGGCGGTGCGCATCACGCACATCCCGACCGGCATCGTGGTGTCCTGCCAGAACGAGCGCTCGCAGATCCAGAACCGCGCCTCCGCGATGGCGGTGCTCTCCGCCAAGCTGCTGGAGCGGCAGCGCCAGGAGGAGCAGGCCCGGATGAACGCGCTCAAGGGCGAGGGCTCGTCCTGGGGCAACCAGATGCGCTCCTACGTCCTGCACCCGTACCAGATGGTCAAGGACCTGCGCACCGAATTCGAGGTCGGCAATCCGCAGTCGGTGCTCGACGGCGAGATCGACGGCTTCATCGAGGCGGGTATCCGCTGGCGCAAAACCCAGCAGACCGCCGCCGCGTAGCCGAGACCGGCCGCCGGAAATTCCGGTGAACAAGTCGATATCACGGCCCGGGACGCCCACGATTCGGTGGGGGTTCCGGGCCGTGTGGCGTTGCGCTTTCGCGCCGATTTTCGCGGCGAATCGGAATTAACCCCCGCAACCCTCTCCGAACGCCCTTGACGCGGCATCCGCCCGGTTACCAGTCTGAACAGCGGCATTACCGCGACGCATCCGATCAGGGGAGTCCGAAGCGCATCGACAGATGGCACGGACGCGCGTCGGGTGATGCCCAACGGCGTTTGGGACCCCACCCGCGCCGGCGCGGATACGGGGATCTCATCCAACTGGGGGTTAATTGATGTCAACCAAAATGCGCGTCCGGACGGCTCGGATGGCCGCCGCTGCGCTGTTCGCGGCGGGCGCGTCCTTCGCGGTCGCCGGCGTGGCGAGCGCGACGGACGGCGGTTCGCCGGACGACGGGTGCGAGCAGACGCACACGTGCCCGGGTGGTCCGGGCGGTACCTCGACGGGTACTTCGACCGGCACGTCGACGGGCACCTCCACCGGCACGTCGACCGGTACGTCCACGGGTACCTCGACCGGTACCTCGGCGGGCACGTCCACCGGCACCTCGACCGGCACCTCGACGGGGACCTCCACGGGGACCTCCACCGGTACGTCGACGGGTACCTCGACCGGTACTTCGACGGGAACGTCCGCGGGCACCTCGACGGGTACCTCGACCGGCACGTCCACGGGCACCTCCACCGGCACGTCGGCCGGTACCTCCACGGGTACCTCGACCGGCACGTCGACCGGCACGTCGACCGGTACCTCCACCGGCACCTCGACCGGTACCTCCACCGGTACTTCGGCCGGTACGTCGACGGGTACCTCGACCGGGACCTCGACGGGTACGTCCACCGGCACCTCGACGGGCACCTCGACCGGTACTTCGACAGGCACGTCGGCCGGTACCTCCACGGGTACCTCGACCGGCACCTCGACCGGTACGTCCTCGGGCACCTCGGCCGGTACCTCGACGGGCACGTCGTCGGGCACCTCGGCCGGGACCACCAAGGGCAACTCGGGCGGCTCGGGCAACACCAGCAAGGGCAACTCGGGCGGCAGCACCGGTGGCAACACCTGTGACGCCACGCACGCCTCCGGCGGGCTGGACCTGAACTGCGGCGGCGACGGGAACACCCGGACGAGCAGCGGCAACGACCAGCAGAACGCCCCCGTCCGCGACTTCGGCGGCGGCGACACCGCGCCGGCGCAGCAGGCCGCGAAGAAGGAACTGGCCGAGACCGGTTCCGGCGCCAACATGGCGTTCCTGATCGTCGGCGGTGCCGCGATGGCGGCCGGTGGCTTCACCTTCACCGTGCTCCCCGCGCGGCTTCGGCGCCGCCAGCAGGCCCCCGCGGCCTGAGTCGAAGACTTGTGCCCCGGCGCGGCGGTGCCGGGGCACTGAATCCGCCGTCCCGGCGTTCCGAGCCGGGCGCACCGCGGTCATCGCGAGTGCGTCTGTGAAACGGTCGGCCCGGAACCGGGGGCGGTGGGCGGCACCCGCGGTACGCGGTCGGGCCCTGTGCCCGGCCCGAGAACGGGGCGCCCGCTCGGATCGGTCCGCGCCGGACAGCTGCCGGCAAGGGCGGGTTCGGGTTCCGGAAGCCGCGGAGCGCCGCTGCACAGCGCGAAGGCCCTGGGGGCACCCAGGGCCTTCGTCGTGTCCGGTCTCGGCTGTTGCCGGGGTCTCTCCCGGCCGCCGGCGCGCTCGGGGCGGCTCAGCCGCCCACGCGGGCCAGCAGCAGCGCACACGCCAGGACGAGCAGGGCGAGTGCCGCCACCATCGCGGGGTTGATCCCGCCGGAGCCCCTGAGGCGTTCGCGACTGGCTCGACACGTCGGGCAACGACCCTCCGTGACCAGTCCGGCGCAGTTCGCACACACCAGGCGGTCCAAGGTCATCTCGACTCCTCCGCCTCGATTGCTCCGCTATCACGCATCGATACACATAACGCTCACGACGCGGCGGGAAGTTCCCGTCACCCTCCACTGTGCCGCTTACACTCACGGAATGGCCATGCCCGACGACCACTCCGTTCGAGCCTGGGCGCCCGGCTCCCGACGGTGTGGTCCCTTGGCCTCCTCTGTGCCCCCAGCTGCATGCCCTGCCCCCTACACTGGCGCACCGTGATGCAACCGTGATCCGATTCGACAACGTCAGCAAGACCTACCCGAAGCAGCCGCGCCCCGCGTTGCACGACGTCTCCCTCGAAGTGGAGAAGGGTGAGTTCGTCTTCCTCGTCGGGTCCTCGGGCTCGGGTAAGTCCACCTTCCTGCGGCTGGTCCTCAAGGAGGAACGGCCGTCCCTGGGCAACATCTTCGTGGCGGGCAAGGACCTCGGCCGACTGTCCAACTGGAAGGTGCCCGCGCTGCGCCGCCAGGTGGGCACGGTCTTCCAGGACTTCCGCCTGCTGCCGAACAAGACGGTGTACCAGAACGTCGCGTTCGCGCTCGAGGTGATCGGCAAGCCTCGGGGCACGATCCGCAAGGTGGTACCGGAGGTTCTGGACCTGGTGGGGCTGGGCGGCAAGGAGGAGCGCATGCCCGGCGAGCTGTCCGGTGGTGAGCAGCAGCGGGTGGCGATCGCCCGGGCCTTCGTGAACCGGCCGATGATCCTGATCGCCGACGAACCCACCGGCAACCTCGACCCGCAGAACAGCGTCGGCATCATGAAGCTGCTCGACCGGATCAACCGGACGGGCACCACGATCCTGATGGCCACGCACGACCAGGCGATCGTGGACCAGATGCGCAAGCGCGTCATCGAGCTGGAGCAGGGCCGACTCGTCCGCGACCAGTCTCGCGGCGTGTACGGCTACCAGCACTGATCCACCGGACCACCCCGGCGCGGCAGTCCGGCCGCGCCCCTAGCGACTAGGACATCATGCGCGCCCAGTTCGTCCTCTCGGAGATCGGAGTCGGTCTCCGCCGGAACCTGACCATGACGATCGCGGTGATCGTCAGTGTCGCGCTGTCCCTCACGCTGGCCGGAGCGGGTCTGCTGCTGCGGGTTCAGGTGAACGAGATGAAGGACTTCTGGTACGACCGGGTCGAGGTCTCGATCTTCCTGTGCGGCAAGAGCGACCACGGGCCCGGTTGCGAGGGCGGCGAGGTCTCGAACGAGCAGCGCGAGGGGTTCCGCGCGGAACTCAGCCGGATGCCGCTCGTGGAGAAGACCTACTACGAGACCAAGCAGGAAGCGTTCCAGCACTTCAAGGAGCAGAACAAGGAATCGCCGATCTCCGGCAGCGTGACCGCCGATCAGCTGCCGGAGTCCTTCCGGGTCAAATTGAAGGACCCGACCAAGTACCAGGTGGTGGCGAGCGCGTTCCAGGGGCGTCCGGGCGTGCAGTCCGTCCAGGACCAGCGCAAGATCCTGGAGCCGTTCTTCAAACTGCTGAAGAACGCGCAATGGGCGGCGCTCGGGGTGATGGTCTTCATGCTCCTGGTGGCGATCCTGCTGATCGTCAACACCGCCCGGGTGTCCGCGTTCAGCCGCCGTCGGGAAACCGGGATCATGCGCCTGGTCGGCGCGTCGAACCTGTACATCCAATTGCCGTTCATCATGGAATCCGCGATCGCCGGGTTGCTGGGCGGTCTGATGGCGACCGGGTTGTTGAGCGCCGGGTTCTACTTCGGCGTGAAACAGGGGCTCGGTCAGCAGTTCAGCGCGTTCGATCTGATCGGCTGGGGTCCGGTGTTGATGACCCTGCCGTGGCTGATCGTGTTCGGCGCGGTGATGTCGGCGATCGCGTCGTTCTTCACCCTGCTGAAATACCTCAAGGTCTGAGCACCGGGCGAACACCGGGTACCCGGAGCGGCCCGAGAGCCCCGCAGCGCCACGGCGCGGCGGGGCTCTCGAACGTCTGTATGCGTCCGGATGGGTTTCGTGTGAGTTCGTATTACTTCCATACCGGTGTGTTCAGTGGCGATTCGTGTGCATTCCGCGTTTCTTGTGATCATGCGCAGAATTCGGACCAGGCGACTCGGATTGTCGGTGCTCGTGGTGATCACGGCCGCCGCGGTGGGTTTCGTGCCCGCGTACGCGGACGGCGACGACGACGGTGACGTGCGGGCCCGGAAGCAGCGCGCCGATGTGGCGGCCCGGGACATGCGGGCCGACCTGGACGCGTCGCTGGCCCGGCTGACCGCGGCGGAGAAGGCGTACGCCGAGGCCGAGGCGGCCGCGCCGGGGGCCCGGGCCGCGGCCGACGCAGCGCGGGCGAAGGTGGCCGAGGCGCAGGCCCGTACCGCCGATCTGAGCCACGCCGTGGAGCTGGCGGAGGCCGCGGTGACCACCGCGGAGGCCGAGTTGCGCGACGTGGCCGCCGCGACCCAGGCGGTGCGCGACGACGTGGCGCAGCTGGTGGGGCGGGCGTACCGCGGCGGGCAGATGGCGCAGTTGTCGATGATCCTGCGCGCGCAGACCCCCGCGGAGCTGCTGAGCAGCCTCGAGAGCTATCGGCGCATGGTGCAGGCGGACCACGAGACCATCGCGCGCCTGGAGCGCACCCGGGACGCGGTGGACGCCCGCCGGGGAGAGCTGGAGCGGCGCCGCGAGGAGGCCCGGCGCAGGCACGCCGAGGCCGGGCGGAACCTGGCCGAGGTGGTCGCGCTGGAGAAGACCGCGACCGAGGCGGCGGCGAGGGTGACCGCGCTCGGCGCGCAGCGTGAGCGCGCGCTGGCCACCGCGCGCGAGGAGAAGGCGGCCGACCAGCAGCGCTACGAGGCGATCCGCACCGAGCAGAAGCGGCTGACGGAGCTGGTCAACCGCAGCAACGCGCCCGCCCGGGGCGCCGGGCCGCAGACGTCCTCCTCGGTCACGGGCGGCGCGCTGTCCTACCCGGTCCGCGGTGCGATCAGCTCGGGCTTCGGGATGCGCTACCACCCGATCCTGGAGTACACGAAGCTGCACACCGGCACCGACTTCGCGGTCCCCGAGGGCACCGCGGTGGCCGCCGCCCGCGAGGGCACGGTGGTGCAGACCGGCTACAACGCGGCGTACGGCTACCGTGTGGTGCTCTCCCACGGGCGGGTCGGCGGCGTCGCGCTGACCACGACGTACAACCACCTGTCCCGGATCACCGTGCGCGAGGGGCAGCGGGTGGCCCGGGGCGACCAGGTCGGCCGCTCCGGCGACACGGGCTGGTCCACCGGCGCGCACCTGCACTTCGAGGTGCTGGTGGACGGCGACTTCGTCGACCCGGCACTGTGGTTGTGACGGCCGGGCCGGCTCCGGGGTAATGGGCTTGCGGCCATGCGCGAGAATGCAGGGATCATGGCGAAAGAGATCGGGCGCAAACTCATCGCCCAGAACAAGAAGGCGCGGCACGACTACCTGATCGAGGACACCCTCGAAGTCGGGCTCGTGCTGACCGGCACCGAGGTCAAGTCGTTGCGGGCCGGCAAGGCGTCCCTGGTGGACGGCTTCGCGAGCATCGACGGCGGCGAGGTGTGGCTGCACAACGTGCACATCTCGGAATACTCCCAGGGCACGTGGACCAATCACACGGCGCGACGCAAGCGGAAGCTGCTGCTGCACCGGCACGAGATCGACAAGCTGGTCCAGTCGACCCAGGAGACGGGTCACACGCTGGTGCCGCTGAGCCTGTACTTCAAGGACGGCCGGGCGAAGCTCGAACTGGCGCTGGCCAAGGGCAAGAAGAACTACGACAAACGACAGACCCTGCGCGAACAGCAGGACAAGCGGGAGACGGAGCGCGTGATGTCGAAGTACGTGCGCGGCCGTCGGCAGTGAACCGGCGGCGAGGGTGACCGGCGGGGAATGAAGTGGACCGGTCCGACGTTGGACCGTACGATGTGCCTGGTTCGGCTCGAGCATGTGTGGCGAGTCGGGCCGTTCGAGCAGGACACCCTCGGGTGGTTGCTTGAAAATTCAATAGGGGGTGATCGGTTTCGACTGCGGCTGTCGAAGTAGAGGAAGCGAGCCGAGGAAGCGACAATGATCTCGTTAACCATATGTCGCAAACAAATAATCGCCGATACCAAGCGCGATTCCTTCGCCCTCGCTGCCTAAGCGAGTATCCGAAGGTGTCAGACCGGGTGCGTCCCCGCCCCGGACCCTGGCATAATCTAGGGGACTTCACCGCCCGACCCGGTTACGGGGTCGTTCGGGACAAAAAACAGTAACTGGGCCCGTCGGTGTCTTGTCCACGTGAACACCGGGGCCGAGAAAATCGTTGTGGACTGCGCTCGGAGAAGCTCTGGTTCCGCACCGTAGGACGCGGGTTCAATTCCCGCCACCTCCACCCCTGTTGACGAGAAGACCCGGTGTGTCCGCACACCGGGTCTTCTCGCGTGTTCACATGTCGTCGCGCGCGGACGCCTGCCTCGGTCGCCGTGAGCGCGGGTACTGCGGGCGTCGTGAGACTGTGAGCGGTACGAAAGCCATGCACAGCGCGGCGTTCACAACTACCCTGTGCCATGTCGGCAGGGGTTCGATCGAGTCGGATGAGGCTCGTTCAGACGTAAGGACGGCAGTTGACCGGGATTCCCGCGCGCATCGGTCCGTACGTGATCGCGGACCGATTGGGTTCCGGGGGGATGGGTGAGGTATTCCTTGGCCACTCACCCGCGGGTGACCCGGTGGCCGTGAAGGTGATTCGCTCCGATCAACTCGACCCCAAGACTCGGGCCCGCTTCGAGAAGGAAGCTCAGGTCGCCCGCACGGTGGTCAACACCAACCGCGTCGCACGCTTCCTGGATGCCGATCCGTTCGCCGACCGTCCATGGTTGGCGATGGAGTTCGTCTCCGGTCACACGCTCGACGCACATATCGCCGAGTCGGGAACCCTGCCCGTGCTGCTGGTCGCGAGCCTGGGCGCGCTGCTGGCCGAGGGCCTCGGGGCGGTACACGGCGCGGGCCTGTTCCACCGCGATCTCAAGCCGCAGAACCTGATCCTCGGCGCGCATGGCCCGGTGGTGATCGACTTCGGCCTCGCCGCGTTCGCCGATCGGCGCTCTTCGCTGTCACAGAGCGGCACGATCATCGGCACGGTGCGGTGCATGCCGCCCGAACAGGCATCCGGCCACCCGAAGGTCACCGCCGCCGCCGACGTGTACGCCTTCGGAACGGTTCTCCTGTACGCGGCGACCGCGCACTATCCATATGAGGGAGTCGGCTGGGCGGCGGTGGTGGCGCAGGTGGTCAATCCGGATCAGCAGCCCGATCTCGCGGGAGTGCCCGACGCGCTGCGTCCGTTGATCAAACGCATGCTGGCGCACAAGGCCGCCGATCGGCCCACGTTGGACGAGGTGACCACGTTCTGCACACGGCTGATCGCCGAGTGCGGTTCGACGCCGGCAGCGGCACGCCAGGCGTTGGTGGCGCGAACCGCGGGCCTTGTCGGTGCGGCCACGATCGAGGTGCCTGCCCCCGGCGCGACGAAGGTGTACACCGAGGACGCCGTCATCGTGCCGGTTGTGTCGGTGCCCAGTGCCTTGGACCACCCTGCGGTGAAGGTCGAGGCGCGGTCGGCGGAGGAGATACCTCCACAGCCGCCGCGGGTCGCCGCACGACCGCACGGCCGATGGCGGCCGGATGGCGCCCCGAAGGCCGTCGCGGACAGGCTGCGCGAGGCCTACCGGCCGCGCGCCGGGCTCTGACCGAATCGGATTTCTTCCCGGCAGTGCTCCGGCCGCGATAATCGGAGTGACCAGCCCTTCGACATCCGGTCGACCAGCCCTTCGACATCCCTGTGCAGTGACGTGAAGTGGAGCGACGCGTGAGCGTGGACGTGACGGCAAAGGATCACCCGGTGGACGAGACCGAGGGATTCGCGCCAGGCGCTCAGGTGATCGTCCGCGACGAGCGCTGGCTCATCCGTACGGCCACCATGACACGGGACGGGTGGATGCTGAAGGTCACCGGGGTGTCCGACTTCGTCCGGGACACCGAGGCCGTCTTCTACTCCGGTCTCGACGTGATCCAGCCGCTGGATCCGAAGGCCACCCGGCTGATCCCGGACGACTCACCGAACCATCGTCGGGCCCGCCTGTACCTCGAAGCCGTGGTGCGCAAGTCGTTCCTGCCGCAGACCGAGCACGGGCTCGCCTTCGACGATCACTTCCTGATGGATCGGCAGGTTCACCAGTTGCGGCCGGCGATGCTGGCGCTGTCGATGGAGAACCCGCAACCCCGGCTGCTGATCGCGGACGTGGTCGGCCTCGGCAAGACCTTGGAAATCGGCATTCTGTTGGCCGAGTTGATTCGCCGAGGGCGCGGTGAGCGAATCCTCGTGGTCACTCCGCAGCACGTGCTCGAACAGTTTCAACGCGAGTTGTGGACCCGCTTCGGGATCCCGTTGGTCAGGCTCGACTCCACTGGGATCCAGCGCGTCCAACAGGAGATTCCGTCGGGTCGCAATCCGTTCGCCTATTTCAAGCGCGTCATCGTTTCGGTCGACACCCTCAAGAACGAGAACCTGTACCGGCACCACCTGGAGAACACCACGTGGGACGCGGTCGTCATCGACGAATCGCACAACCTGATCACCCGAGGCTCGCAACGCAACGAGTTGGCCAAGACCCTCGCGCCGCGCACGGACGCGTTGATCCTGGCGTCGGCGACTCCGCACAACGGTGACGCGAAGTCGTTCGCCGAGCTGATAAGGCTGCTGGACCCGGCGGCCATCGCCGACACCGGCCGGTACGACATCAAGGACCTCGACCACCTCTATATCCGCCGGACCAAGACCACGCCGGAGGTGCGCGACTCGCTCAAGGGTGCCTGGGCGGACCGCGGCCCCTCGATCCCGGTCCACGCGGCGGCGGGCGCCAAGGAGGAGGCGGTCTTCGCGGAGCTGATCGCCCGATGGATGCCGGTCGACGGCTCGCCCACTGCGGCCCCGAAGAACAATCAGCTGTTCCCGTACACGCTGCTGAAGTCGTTCCTGTCCTCGCATGTGGCGCTCAAGGCGACCGTCGACACCCGGTTGAAGACCATCAAGGATCGCCAGGACGCCGCCACGGTGACCGAACGCGCCGCGCTGGAACACCTGGGCGGCCTCGCGGAAGACATCCGCGACGACGACTCCGCCAAGTTTCGCGCTCTCGTCGCGGAGCTACGAGCCCTCGGGGTCGGCCCCGGTTCGGACACCCGGGTCGTGGTCTTCTCCGAACGCATCCCGACACTGCGCTGGTTGTCGACGGCGGTGCCGCAGGCGCTCGGTTTCGCCGAAGCGGCGGAGAGCCCGGACAAGGTCAGGCCCTGGTTGGCCTTCGGCGGTGCCGTCCAAGTCATGCACGGTGAGACCAGCAGCGACCAGGAACAGATGGCCATTGTTGAGAAGTTCGGGCTGCGGGACGACCCGGTGCGGCTGCTGTTCACCGGGGACGTCGCGTCGGAGGGCGTCAACCTGCATCAACAGTGCCACCTGCTCATCCACTACGACCTGCCGTGGTCGCTCATTCGCATCGAGCAGCGCAACGGCCGCATCGACCGGTACGGCCAAAGACACAGCCCGAAGTTTCGCGCGCTCGTGCTCACGAGCGAGTTGCCCTGGAAGCCGAACCGTTCGCTGGACGACCGGCTCGTGGGCGAGCGCCTGCTGGCCCGAGAGGCCGAGGCACACAAGATCGAGGGAAGCGCGGACGCGGTCACCGGGCTGTATCGCGCGGACGAGGAGGAGCGGCGGCTGATCAAGGACCTCATCGCGGGCAAGACCGTCGAACAGTCCCTGACCGACTCCCGACAGTCCGCCGCCGGGTTCCTCGGCGACCTGCTGGCCCAAGTGGGTGCGGCCCCGCAACACGCGCAGATTCCGCGCGCCGCGATCCCCACCCTGTTCGACAGCACGCAGGACTACTTCGACCAGGCGCTGCGCGAGGTGTTCACGAACGCGGCCGACGATCTGCAACTCCGTCGTGAGGACAACGGCACGATCGCGTTCGAACCGCCCCGCGATCTCGCCTACCGGTTCAAGTCGCTGCCTGCCTCCTATCTGAGCGAGCAGAACATCCTCGGGGCCAAGGACCGGCCGGGCCGGTTGCGGGTCACCTTCTCGAAGGAACTTGCGCAGTCCCGACTGGCGGCGGCCCGCGACCGATCCGACACGCTGTGGCCGAACGTGTCCTACCTCACCGACATCCATCCCGTCATGGAATGGATCATGGACAAGGTGCTCGTGCGGATCGGTCAGCACGAGGCGCCCGTGCTCGCCGCGAAGGTCGACGAGCCGGTCTTCCTGGTTCAGGGCATGTACTCCAACACGCTCGGCCGCCCGCTCGTGGTCGAGTGGATGGCGGTGACCGGCAGCGGGCCCGGTGATCTGCGCGTCGAGCCGATGGTCGAGGCGCTGGCTCGCGGTGGAGTGGGCGCCGGAATGCCGGGTCGGTCACTACCGAACGATCTGCCAGGCTTGCAGGCGATGGTCCCGGCCGCGATCGACACCGCCGCGGCATGGCTGGAGCGGCGCAGCGGCGACTACGACGCCGCGATTGCCGAGACGCTCGCACCGTACAAGAAGCGGCTCGTGTGGCGGCAGGACGAGCTGTACGCGATCAAGGGCGCGCAGGAGAAGCGGACCCAAGGCAGTGCGCTCGCCAGGCGGCGGGAGCTTGTGAAGTCGCTGACGACGAAGGGTCGGCCGATGCTGCGGCTGCTCGCGGTCCTGGAGGGCAACCAGTCATGAGTATGTTCGACTCCATCGGCAACCGCGGCGAGTACTTCTCCGCGCACTACTTCGCCGAGCGCCTCGGGGCGGATCTGAAGAAGGGTCTGTTCGACGCCTGGACCCGGCGTGAGGGCGATGAGCACGATCAGCGCTTGACGGCACGTCAGATGCTCAGGTCGTTGCGTGGTGTCTACCTGACCGACGAGGTGCGGGGTTTCCTGGCCGCACGTGCGGCGGTGGCGACGGGTGATGGGAACGACGGCGAGTCGCCGGAGCGTGCCTTCACCTACGGGGACCCGGGGTGGGTCAAGCAGCTTGCCGGGTGGCACGGGGCAGTCCTGCGGGCGCTGGGTTTCGAGGCCCCCGAGGAACCGGTCGAGGTCGCGGTGCACCGGGCCGGGCGTACGCACGCGGTGCGCGTGGCGTACAGCGGGCAGGGCGTGCTCGCGGTCGATTGTGGGTGGGCGCACGAGCTCGATTCGGCGCTGGACGAGAGCGGCGCGGGCCGGCTGCTGCATCCGGTGCCGGTGACGGCGGCCGAGCGGTACGAGACGGGCAGCGCGCTGGCGTCGTGGTTGTTCCATAGCAACCTCGGCAGCGTGGAGGGCGAGCCGCCGCGGTTCATTGTGCTGCTGATCGGCGGCGTGATCGTGCTGGCCGACCGCAACTCCTGGGGAGAGGGCCGCTACCTCGCGGCCAACCTGGACGCCGCGTTCCATCGCAACGATCGCTCGCAGGGCGGCGAACTCGCGCTGATCTCGGCGTTGTTCAGCCGGGACATGTTGACGCCTGGGGAGAACGGCGAAGGCCCGGCGATCGACGCGTTGCTGAAGGCTTCGGCGGAGAACGCGGTCGGCGTCTCCAGCGAGTTGCGGCACGGCCTGCAACGCTCGGTCGAGGTCATCGCCAACGAGGTGCTGAGCCGCATGAAGGCGGCCGATGTCTCGACGGCGCTGGTGGAGAAGCCCGGCAAGCCGATCGCCAGGCAGCTCAAGGAGGAGTCGCTGCGGTACCTGTACCGCATCCTGTTCCTGCTTTATGCCGAGGCCCGCCCGGAGTTGGGCATCCTGCCGGCGGATGACGACACGTACGAGGCCGGCTACTCGATGGCCCGACTGCGTGAACTCGTGGCCAGAGACGCGGAGTTGACCGAGCAGCGCACGCGGGACGGGTTCCACCTGTACGAGTCGCTGGACATGCTGTTCACCAAGGTCAACTTCGGCCACCGTGAACGCGGCAAGGAAGAGGGCGACGACCTTCCGGGGGATGACGAGGAGACTCGGAAAGCCAAGGCGGCCCGTCGCAGCGAGGAGCGAGGGCTGCGCTTCGAGCCGTTGCGATCGACCCTGTTCGAGCCTTCTTCGATCACGTTGATCGGGCGCGAGGTCGCGACGCACGACGACCGGGTGGTGGACCTGCGGCTGCGCAACGAGACGCTGCACGAGGTGCTGCGGCTGCTGACGATGAAGAAGGGCAAGCGGGGCGAACGGGGCGGGTTCATCTCGTACCGGAATCTGGGCATCAACCAACTCGGCGCCGTGTACGAGGGTTTGATGTCGTACACCGGCTTCATCGCCGAGGAGGAGCTGTACGAGGTCGCGAAGAAGGGCGATCCGAAGGACGGCTCGTGGATGGTGCCGCAGTCGAGGATCGACCAGTACGCGGATGAGGTCTTCGTCCAGTACGGCGACGAGGACAACCGCAAGGGGCTGCGCGGGCGCAAGCGCTATGCGAAGGGCTGCTTCGTCTATCGGCTGGCGGGCCGGGACCGACAGACGTCGGCTTCGTATTACACGCCGGAGTCGTTGACGAAGGTGACGGTCGAGCTGACTCTGCAACACCGGTTGGACCAGGAGAAGGACGAGGCGGGTGAGGTCGTCAAGACTCCCGCGTCGGATCTGCTCAAGTACAAGATCTGCGAGCCGGCTCTGGGGTCGGGGGCTTTCCTGAACGAGGCGATCAATCAGGTCGCCGCCGAGTATTTGAAGCGGCGTCAGGAGGAGTTGGGCGTCTCGGTCCCGACCTCGAAGGCGCTGGAGGAGCTTCAGAAGGTCAAGGCGTACATCGCGTTGCACAACGCCTACGGCGTGGACCTGAACGCCACGGGGGTCGAGCTGGCCGAGGTGTCGCTGTGGCTGAACACGATGCACCCGGGGATGCGGGCACCGTGGTTCGGGCTGCACCTGCGGCGTGGGAATTCGCTGATCGGCGGGCGGCGGGCGGTCTATTCGGGCGCGGATGTGGCGTCGAAGGCCAAGGCCTGGCTGAAGGCGAAGGGGACGCTGCCGCCGACGGAGCTGCCGTTTTTGAAGGACGGTGAGCGGCAGGGGTTGCCCGAGGGCGCGGTGCACCAGTTCTTGTTGCCCGCCGTGGGGTGGGCCGCGGTCGCGGGGGAGAAGGAAGCGAAGGCGCTTGCGCCGGAGCAGGCCGAGCAGTTGGCGAAGTGGAAGAAGGGCATCCTCAAGGCGCCGACGACGACTGGTGGGCAGAAGTCGCAGCTCGCGCGGTTGCAGGCGGTTGCCCGGCGGGCGGAGTTCTTGTGGGACTTGGTCCTGAAGCGGATGGAGATCTCGGAGCGGGAGATCGCTCGGAAGGTCGACGTGTGGGGGGCGGATCCGGATTCGCCGGAGTTCTCGTTCATGCGGCGGCCGGAGCACCCGGTGGCGAAGGAGAAGGTCTACCAGGACCTCTTCGAGGCCAAGGGGACGCCGTATTGGCGGCTGAAGACGCTGATGGACACGTGGTGCGCGCTGTGGTTCTGGCCGTTGGACAAGGCTGGGCTGCTGGATGGCACGGCCGGGGTTTATGAGCGAGTCGAAGGTTTGGGCCTGCTGGACCTGCCGCAGTTCGGTCCGATCGCGCCGGTTGGTGAGGCGTTGCCGCTCTTCGAGCCGCGCTTCTCGGAGCAGACCGCGCTGTTTGTTGCGGACAACGAGCAGACGACGATATTCAGCGAGCCTGCGGAGGACGAGGACTTCGTCGACCTGGTCGCGGTTGGGAAGGCGCCGCCGAAGAACCCAAAGAAGCCCAAGCCGCTCAAGCCGGTTCGTCGGCCCACCATCCCGCTCAAGGACTTCGCCGACTGGCTGGACTTCGCCGAGGCGTTGTTGGGAAGCAGCGACGTGCAGGCGGGCACGCTGATCGAGACTTTCGATTCCCTGGCCGACTTGGAGCAATACGAGGACGATCTCCCAGGCTACATGGCGATGGATCCGGACCACGATTTGCCAGACCGATTCCCGTGGCTCGCGACTGTCGAAAACATCGCGCAGGCGCAGGGATTCTTCCATTGGGAGCTGAACTTTGGGCTAATCTTCACGCGGGACGGCGGCTTCGATTTGCAGGTCGGTAATCCGCCTTGGGTAAGGCCTACTTGGGATGAATCGTCCGTACTGGCCGAATTCGATCCATGGTTTACATTGTCGGAAGATGCGGAAGTTGAACAATGGCGTGAAAAGAAAAAGAAGATCCTCGAGAATGCTGAATATAAGGAACGTTATGCATTTGAGCTTTCACAAAGTATCGGCTTGACATCTTTTATCGGAAACTTGAGCACATACGTGCTCCTGGCGGGGACTCAGCCGGACCTGTACCGGGCATTCATGGTTCGAGTCTGGGCAAATTTGGCGGGCCGTAAAGGAAGGGCGGGCCTGATTCACCCAGATACCCATTTTGGGGGAGTTAGAGAGGGGAATCTCAGGAGGCATTGCTACAGACGGCTCCGCGTGCATGCTCATTTCTCGAACCTAGGAGCAATTTTTCCAGAGATTCGCGTGACGCGCCAATTTGGAATCAATATTTACGGTGATGAACGTGAAGTTTCTTTCATTCACGCGAGCTGGCTCTTTAGTGCTATAGCGCTAACTGCCTCCTTCCAGGATGACTCATCCCAACAGAGTCCTGGGATGCGCTATCAGGGCCGATGGGATGCGCGCGCTCATAGAGAGCGGCTAATCCATGTGAACGACCGGCTTCTGAGCGAATGGCGCAAGCTATTTGGTGATCCAGAATGGACTTCGGATGAGACTCCGCTTCTATATCCGATCTCAAGTCGAGAGCAGGCGGCACTCGGTCGATTCGCAGAATCATATCGCTTGCAAGCTCTCCATCCGCAGATTACATCAGGTCTTCACGAGAAAGGAGCTAAAGAATCCGGGATCATTCGACGCGGTGTTTCGACTCCGAGCAATTGGTCTGACGTAATTCTCCGAGGCCCTCATTTCTCGAACGCTACACCGTTCTCCAAGCAGGCCCCCGACATGGGGCGGTCTGGAGAGTTTGTCGATCTAACAACGCTCCCTCCGGATGGTGTTCCCGCAACGGACTATCAGCGAGCATGTTCTAGGGAAGTATTTAGCAGAGTCCAAGACAATTGGAACGGTCGACCGAATACGGAATACTTTCGCCTCGCGTGGCGCTCTATGATTCCGTTTGACACGGAGCGTTCACTATTTGCCGCCATTATTCCTCCCGGCCCTTCGCATGTTCACGCCATCTATTCAATGGCTCTGCGTGACAACCGCGCCACCGTTCTTGCTGCCGGCTTTTGGGCATCATTGCCTTTGGACTACCTTCTTCGTATCACCGGGCGTTCCGCTCTTCAGGTGGCCGAGGCAATGAAGATGCCTGCCCCAGTACCTGATCATCCGTTGGCAAATGCCCTCCTGATCAGGACTCTACGCCTAAACTGCCTTACGCAAGCTTACGCCCCGCTCTGGAATGAACTGTTTGAAGCAACTTGGCCTAATGAAGAAGGCTGGGCGGTTGAGTGGCCGTTCGCCAAACGTGCGCCCCTATGCGCGGGCCTCGTAGAAGTTTGGGATCCTAGTTCGCCGCTGCGTAGTGAGTTTGAGCGCCGAGCCGTCATGGTCGAAATCGATGCCTTGATTGCCGTTTGGTTGGGAATCACGGCAGATCAAATCTCGGCAATCTATCAAGGTCGATATCCAGTCCTATTTGGCTACGAATCAGAAACGTATTTTGATTCGGCTGGCAGGAAAATCGCAAAAAGTCATGACGCTTTTGGATATAGGCAGACCAAGCAGCACTATGAGCAGCTCTTGAAGCATCTGGATGCGCCTCGATCCGCTTCGCCCCCCGAGGGATACGGCGGCCCCTTCTATAGGGCTGACCGTGAGCGGGAGATGCGAGAGGCGCATTCGGCTTTTCAGGCTCGTTTGGATTTGGCTGTGGCTGCTGGAAAGTGGGGTCCGATCAAGCAGGAAGTACCAGCCGCTGATTCGGTTGTGTGAGGAGGATCAGATGTGCCTCACGGCTTCTTTCAATGCGAACCAAGCTGCCGGAGTCACGGCGATTTGCCCATAGTCACACCTCTTGCTATCGCGAATAGCTATTGCTCCCTTGAGTGACGCAACTTCTATACAGTCGGTGTCATGTCCTGAATATGTAGATTTATGCCAATCTATGATGATCATGCATCATCCAATCTTTGTGCAATGAACTCGCGGGTCTCGCTTGGCGTCGTTGCGGTTGTTCTCAGGTGATCGAGGTACCGACGGTATCGTTTGACGTCCCGGTCAGTGTCTCTGGAAGCGATCCCTCCCTGGTACTCGATGAACACCATATTCGGGTCCCGCAGGTCAGGGAAGGTCAAGATGGTGAAGGCGCCGACGAGCACGCCCCGCATGGACGTGTGTCGAATCAGGCGCAGCTCGACGTTGTCCGATTGGATCATGTCGAGCAAGTGCCTCAGCTGCTCCTTCATGATCTCGCGTCCACCGAACTCGTTGTGCAATACGGATTCCGTGATCACCGCTGACACTCGAACATCGGCGCGCGAGACGACCATCTCTTGGCGCTTCATCCTGATCTCGGTGAGTGCATCGGCAGTGTCTGGATCTGGGACGAAGGGCCCGCAGGTGATCACGGCCCGCGCGTAGCTCTCGGATTGGAGTAGCCCAGGGACCAGGCTGGAGTGGGCGGTGGAGATCCCGACGGCATGCGCCTCAAGGGAGATGAATTCTTCGTAGGCCGATGTGATCAGGTCTGTGTATTCGTTCCACCATCGGCGACCACGGGTGTCCTGGCCGATCCAATCTTCCATGCGAGCCAATGATTCCTTATCGATGCCGTACATAGATGAGAGTAGATGCAGATCATCCCGTGAGATCGGCATCTTCGCAGTTTCAATACGACTGAGTTTGGATTTGTTCCAATCGAGCGAATCGCTCACGACGTCCAGGCTCAGGCCCTGTTGCTGTCGCAGCCTTCGCAATTCATTGCCGATTCGCCGACGTGCGTACGTAGGGGTTGCAGACATGCGCTGTCTCCTGGGTGATGCGGACACGCCATGCATCCTTGTGGAACCACGAAGGAATATCAGCCCAGGTCATCTGTATTCACTCGATCGAGTGGAACGTTCCAGGACTGGTTCCATGGAACGTTCCGTTTCGCGCATGATGTGGATCGCGGCCCTGCTGGATGGCCGGACCACCGCTGCGCGCAGCGACATGTGCCACCTGCCCACCAACCCCTGGGAGAGGACATGTCCGCAGCACCAACCCCCTTCGACCCCCTGACCCGGCCAACCGCTGGCCAGGGCTACCGGCCCGTGATCGCCGTGGAATGCGCGGCCTCGGGCATCTACGCCAAGTCCGTGCGCGACCTCACGAGGGACGCGGCCGGACAGGCCGGAGCCTGTGAGCACGCCGCCGACACCGTGCGGCTGCTCACCGGTGAACTGTTCGCCAACTGCGTTCGGCACGCGCCGGATACCAATGTGCGCGTTGCCCTCTTCCGCGACATCGCGACCAACAAGCTGGTGGTGGCCGTGGACGACACCGGCCGATCGGTGGTGGTCGTCCCTGACCACGCCGACCTCCCGCCGGACGACGCGGAGAGCGGATACGGTCTGCCGCTTCTTCGCGCGCTCGCCGCCGACTGTGGAGCGATCCCCTTCGGTATCGGCAAGCGCGTCTGGTTCCTGCTCGACCTCAACTGAACAACGAACAAACCTCAGTTCAAGCAAACACACGGCGCCCCGAGGGAGCGTGCCGCGCGTTCACCGTCACCCACGGAAGGACACGGCCGCCGCCCGTCCCGATCCCGCAGTGCCGACCGGCCGGGAGGCCATCACACATCCGCAGTGGGTCCGGCCGGACCCGAGGTCGCCGCCGGCGGCGACCCGGCCGTATCCATCGCACGCACAGTCCCCTCCGTCGAAGCCGAGTTCCCCGCACGGCCCGTGTCGCGCGAGCCCGAGCCCCTACATCGGGACCCGCCCGGCATCGAGATTCGCGGTGTACAACAGACGACACCGAACCCGACCCCCACAGGACCGGCAACCCGCCGCTGCCATGGCTCCGGCCCGCGAGCAGCGCGCGGCCCGGACTGTTTCCCGGTGATCAGTGAAGCGCGTTGGAGGATACGCCGGTCCGCCGACGCTCCCGGGAGGGAGCGGCGAGGAATTCGGTCCACTGGTTCGGCCCGAATCGCAGGATCGGGCCGCGCGCGAGTTTGGAGTCGCGTACTCCCACGCCCGCAGACGTAGGGGTGATCGCAACGCAATCGGCGTTCCAGTTCCCCGAGTAGGTCGACGTGCGCCAAGCCATGGCGTTGCCCATGTGCCATCCCTCCGAGCGTCGGTTCGGCCGTGGTCGCGCCTTTGAAAACGACGGTACGCCGCGCGGGACCGGCATGGTAGAGCGACCGGACGACGAGCGGAACTCCGATGGCCCCGGGACATCACCGGTCAGACCGGACGAGACATACCCCGGGCATCCGGCGCCCCTGATCGCGAGAGCCACGCATGACCGGTCCGATTCCGGAGTCGAATGGTTTCGCCGGGTCCGGTCTCGATCCCATCCCGCCGGGTCGTCTCATGGGGCACGTATGTCTGCACAACGGTCGATTCGAGGACGCCGCGAGGGTCTTCCAAGAGGCGTACGACCACGCGCATCGTCTCGGCGCGCCCTTGTGGGCGGCGCGCGCCGCACGGCATCTGGCGCTGGCGTGCGTGTGGTACGACCCCGATCGGGCCGCCCGTGCGTTGCCGCACGCCCGGCAACTCAACCAATCACTGGAGGAACACGTCGGTCTCGCGCAGTGCGACATGGCGGAGGGACTCTCGCGCGCGTTCCTCGGCGATCCGACGGCCGCAGCGGTGCTGGTGGCCCGTGCTCGCGCGGGATTCGAGGCAGCCGGGGCGACCTACGAACTACTGCCGGTCGAGCCCGTCGAGATCCTGGTCGGCATCGCGACCGGTCGGGATGTCCAGGCGTGCGAGGGGGCCAGACGCTTGGTTGACGCGGTCCACCGAGGGCAGCCGCTCGGGCCGCCGTCCTGGGCGGCGGTGGCGTCCTTGTGGGCGAACCTCCCGGAAGCGGCTGATTTTGATCGGGTCGGCTGGTTGGACGCTGCCGACGCCAAGGTCCGATGGCGTGGGGTTCTCGACCGAGCGACCGGTACAGGATGAGCGCGATGCGACCCGAAAGACCCTCGGCACGTGACCGATGCGGGACGCTCGACATCGGGGACCGACGCGGTCATATCTCGACGTCCGCGGTTCCGGGTGAGGAGATCGATCTCGCTCGCGCTGCGGCGACGCACAGCGCGCACTATGACAGTCGGCCCGTCGAGCCGGGGACTGTTCCGACCACCGGGGTCGTGGTGGGCCGCCATACCTTGGCCAAGGCGCAGCACCGGGAACACGAGCGCCTGAGCAGTGTGCTGTGGTTCGAGACGCTGCGGACGGATCTCGGTCTGCCCGCGCCCGAACTGCTCGACGCCGGACAGGTCCGCACCTCATCGGGACCGCGTTGGTGGATCGTCATGCGGCGCGTCCGTGGCGAAGAGGTGGGGGAGCCGAACCCGAGTCGGCTTCGCGCCCTCGGCACCGTCCTGCGCTCCTGGCATGAACAAGCGAGCCACCACGGTCTCCGCCTGGACGACCCGGGTGGACTGGGCGTGCTGTTGGGCTCGTTCCGCACGCGACACCCGGATGCCTACGCCGAGGCGTCCGCGTTGCTCGCCGACGCATGCATGGGCCGGTCCATGAGCGCGGTACACGGTGACGTCGCCGTGGGTCACAACACGTTGTACGACGGTGACAAGCTCGTCGCGCTTCTCGACCCGGGGGCGGTGCACGTCGCGCCGGCGATGCTGGACCTCGCCTGGTGTCTGGCAGTCGATCTCCCCCGGGGAGCGCACATGAGCCCCTTGCTGGAGGGATACGGGCACGATGGTGTCGACCGCGAGGCATTGGACGCCTTGTTGCCGCATCTGTATCTGCGCCGGCTCGTCGATGTCCGAGCCGGCCGACGCCGAGACGAAGCGGCATGGCTCGCCGAGCGGCTCCAAGCCGACGCACCACACCTGTTGCGGTTGCTCGGCGGTGATGAATCCCAGCAGCGGTAGCCGGGAGCGTGATTTCTCCCGAACTCGGCCGTCCTCGCGGCCGGCCCGATCGAAGATGGTTGCGCCGGAGACACGCGACCCACTTCCCCTGGTCACCGTCATCCGCGGCGGACCCGTCAGCGCGGGTCAAGCCGCCCACGGCCCGGTCGAACCGCTTCGGGCCTACGGCAGCACCGACCCGCCGCCGCCCACTCCCTCGGGTGGCTGCGATCCCGGCTTCCGGTCCCCTGTGATACCGGCCTCGTGGTTGGATCGGCCGAGGAGAGTTCTGCTGCGCAACGCGGGGCGGCCAGGCGTACGCCACCCCGAGGCGACGCCGGACTCGGTAGAGGACATGGCGTACGAGAACATGGGAGCGGCACGCGATGGAAGCGCATCCGAAGACGTTACGTCAGTTGTTCGGCCCGGACGTGCGCCTGGTCGTGCCGGTTTTCCAGCGGCCTTACGTATGGGCGGCGGACAGGAACTGGCGTCCGCTGTGGGAGGACGTCGAGGCGTTGCTGCACCGCAAACTCGGCGGCGTCGACGTCCACCCCCACTTCCTCGGCGCGGTCGTGCTGGATCAGGTATCGACGTCCACCAGCTCGGTGCCGGCCCGCTTGGTCATCGACGGGCAGCAGCGCCTGACGACCCTTCAGATCCTGCTGGCCGCCGTCCGCGACGTTGCCGGCGAACTGGGTGTCGACGGCAAATTCAGCCGGGCGTTGACCAAACTCACGGTCAACGAAGACGAACTGAGCGACGATCCGTATGCGGTCTACAAGGTGTGGCCCACCAACACCGACCGAGATGCCTTCCAGGCCGTCATGAACGGCCGCGCGCGAGGCAAGGTCGACGCAACCCTGGCCACGGTCGCGAGCGGCCCCGTGATCGGGCAGGCGTACCGCTTCTTTCACGATCGGACCACGGAATGGGCGGCCTCCCTGGGTGAGAATCGCTTGGAGGCGGGCTTCGCGGCGCTGGTACACGTGCTAAGGGAGAGTTTCGAGGTCGTTGTCATCGACCTCACGCCGGAGGACAACGCCCAGGTCATCTTCGAGGCTTTGAACGATCGCGGTACTCCGCTGCAAGCCTCCGATCTGGTGAAGAACTTGATCTTCCAACGCGCCGAAGAACAGTGCCTCCCCGTGGAAAAACTTCACGAGGAAACCTGGGCTCGGCTGGAAACACCCGACTGGCGTCGGGAAGTGCGCCAAGGTCGACTCATGCGGCCCCGGCTGGACGCCTTTCTCAACCAGTACCTCACGTGCGAGCTCGCCGACGAGGTGCCGGGTCCGGAGCTGTTCCTCACCTTCCGTACGTATGTCGAAGAGTCCGGAATCCCCCTCGACTCCCTGATGCGACACGTGGTGTCGCGAGCCGGCGTTTACGACCGGCTCACCGCCGACACCCATCCGGCCTCTGCCGAAGGCCGATTCCTGACCAACATCGGCAGCCTGGACGTCAACACCGTCATTCCCCTGCTTCTGTGGCTGGTGACCCGCTTCGACGAGGGGCAGCGCGCGGGGGCCGTGGCCGCCTTGGATTCCTTCCTCGTGCGACGCACCGTTTGTCGGCAGACGACGAAGAACTACAATCGACTTTTCCTGGATCTGCTCAAGGAACTCAAGGCAAAGGACGACCCGACGGTTGTCGAGGACTTCCTCCTGCGGCAGGACTCGGATTCCGGATTCTGGCCTCGGGACGAGGATGTCGTGCATGTCTTTCGTACCCAACCGCTGTACAAGCAGGTCACCCGGGCGCGTCTGCGGCTGATTCTCGCCGGGCTGGAAGACGCGCTGTACGGCGGTAAGACCGAACGGACCGTGTTCAACGGGAAGTTGACCATCGAGCACCTGCTTCCGCAGGCGTGGAAGGACAGCTGGCCTCTCGTCGTGAATGACGAAGAGAGCCGTGAGTACCGGGAATCCCTTCTCCATACCGTGGGCAATCTGACTCTGCTGACGGACAAGCTCAACCTTTCCGTCTCGAACGGTCCTTGGGTTCACAAGCGTCACGAGATTCTGAAGCACAGTGCGTTGTGCCTCAATCGAACGCTGCCCGAGCAGTGGGACGAAGCCGCCATCGTCGTCCGAGCGGAGTACCTGGCCGAGGTGTTCTGTGGCCACTGGCCGCGGGCCGCCGGCGGGGTTGCTCCGACGTTCGCCATGACTCCCGCGCCGGCGCGCCCGTCGCAGACCACCGGGAGTGCCCTCTCGACAGCGGGGCAGGGCGGATCGCGCCGCGACGTCGGTCTGCATATTCAGGAAGCCTTCGACGCTCTACCGGTCGGGGCCACCCTCACGGTCGCGGAGATCGCCGCTTTCCGCAGCAGCCAATATGACGGCGGCGAGATCAGCAAGGGCGCTGTCACCAACAGGCTGCGAGGTCAAGACCTTCCCGGCATACGCACGCTCCGCGACAACAATCCGTTGTCTGCTCGTAAGGTTCGCTGAACGGCATAGGGTCCTTCGGCGGGACAGGGCAAGGCCGTCGTGCGTGGCCGTGAAACGAACCTTTCGGGCAACGGACAACCCGTTGTCGTGGTCCGGGCCGACACAGAGCCGTAAAACCTGTGATCGCGGCCGGGGATCGCGGAAGACTGGGCTGCGGCAGTGACAACAACGGGCTGCCACCGGACCTGTGGGTCCGGTGGCGCTCCACCACCGAGAGGCGATATCGCGACGTGCGGCCCACCCTCGAAGCGCCCGCGCTCAAGGCGAGCCTCCTTCAGTACCTGTCCACGACGTACGCGCTCACCGACGAGGGTGCTCGGCAGGCGCTCGAAGCGTTCCTCGGCGACGACACGACGGGCATGTTCCGCGGGCCCTTCATGCGCATCCGCACGCCGTTCACCCAAGCACCCGACACCTGGCGGGCGAGTCTGGAGTGGGCACCCGAGAACTTCGCGCCCTACGCCCACCAGGCGGTGGCGTTCGAGCGCCTGACCTCCTTCAAGCACACCCCGCAGCCCACGCTCGTAACCACCGGAACCGGGTCCGGTAAGACCGAATCGTTCCTGCTCCCGGTCCTCGACCACTGTCGACGTGCCAAGGCGGCCGGCGGACACGGGATCAAGGCCGTCCTGCTCTATCCGATGAACGCGCTCGCCACCGACCAGGCGAACCGGCTCGACGAGCGCTATCTCGTGCCGGGGTCCGCGCTGGACGCCGTGACCGCCGGACTGTACATCGGAGATACTCCCGGGAAGGCCTACCGCCGGGTGGCGACCAAGCGCGAGGACATGCGCCGGGTGCCGCCGGACATCCTGATCACCAACTACAAGATGCTGGACCTGTTGCTCCAGCGCGGCGACGACGCCCCACTGTGGCTCGGGGCCGACGTGCGCTACGTGGTGGTGGACGAGTTCCACACCTACGACGGCGCTCAGGGCACCGATGTCGCGATGCTGCTTCGTCGGATGGCCGCCGCACTCGGAGTCTCCGAGCCGGGCCGGCCGCTCGGCCCGATCTGCCCCGTCGCGACCTCGGCCACGCTGGCCTCGGGCGGCGACGGCGACGCGACCCGGGACCTGCTCGCGGTCGCCACGGAAATCTTCGGTACCGAGTTCACCGCCGACGCCGTCGTGGGTGAGAACCGACTCACGGTCGAGGAGTTCATCCCCGGCGAAAACCTGGACGCCACCCTGCCGTTGCCCGCCCCCGCGCAGCTTGCCGGGCTGCCCGATCCGGCCCGGGACGAGCAGTCGTTGGCGAAGCTGGTCGGTGAGGTCACCGGGGACCCGAGTCTGGCCACTCGCCCGCACGCGCTCGGGGCGGTGCTCAAGCGGCACATGCTGACCAGCGCGGTGATGTCCTCGCTCAGCGACGGGATCAAGACGCCCGCCGAGGTGCTGGACATCCTGTGGCGGGCCGGCGCGTACTCGTGGGGACAGGCGATCACCCACCAGCCCCGCCAAGCCGCCGACGCGCTCGCGCGCTTCATCGCGTTGCTGTCCATCGCGCGCGACCCGGACTCCACGCCCGAGGAGCCGCGGCCGTTCGTACACATCGAGGTGCATCAGTGGGCGCGCTCGGTTTCCCGGATCCGGCGCGGGATCCTGCCGTGGCCCAAGGCCGAGTTTCGGTGGGACTCCGATCCGGCGCACCCGGGAACGACGAGCGCCGCGCCGGTGACGACCGCGACCGCCGGGCAGCAAGCCAACGTGTTCCTGCCCGCCATCTACTGCCGGGACTGCGGGCGCTCCGGCTGGGCGGTCTTCTCACCCGAGAGCGATGACCAGGACATCGAGTTCGACGCGTCGAAGATCTGGCGAGCCTCGACCGGCTTGGACAAGCTCCGGGTCCGCAACCTGATCGCGGCCACCGATGGCGAGGCGGCACTGGGGGCGGGGCAGGGGCCGCTGCGCAACGCGGTCGGCAAGGCCCAGGGCGGCAGTGTGCTCATGGTGCTCGACGGCATGCGCGGCAAGCTGCGCTTTCCGGTCGCCGGCGACTACGACCCGCAGACCGGGCAGCCCGTACTCACCGCGCACGATTGCGCGTTCGTGCTGGTCAATCTCTCCGACACGGCCAACACGGCGGCCAAGGAGGACTGGTGCCCGGCATGTGGGGAGCGCAACGCGATCCGCTACCTCGGTACCGGCTCGGCGGCGCTTGCCGCCGCGTCCATCACCCAATTGTTCACGGGCCGCGAGTTGGACAAGAAGCTCGGTGAGCGCAAGACCTTGATGTTCAACGACTCGGTGCAGGACGCCGCGCACCGGGCGGGCTTCGTGGCGAACCGTTCGTACACGTTCTCGCTGCGCGCACTGCTCGCCGATCACCTCGAAGAGGGGCGGCCGACCCCTCTGAACGACTTGATCGCGGACGTGGTCTCGGCGACCGTCGACCCCGAAACGTTGGTGGCGGTTGTGCCACCCGACCTGCACGACATCCCGGGCGTCAAACGCCTGCTGTCCCGGGAAGGGGGTCGGATCGGCAAGAGCAGCCGCGAAGCGACGTGGGATTTGATCGGCGAGCGGCTCGCGTTCGCGACGCTGATGGAGTTTGGGCTGCGCGCTCGGCGTGGTCGTACCCTGGAGCTGACCCGTACCGCCGCCGCCCATGTGCACATCGCCGACCCGGTCGGTGCGGTCGGCCTCGTCCGTGCCGTGCATCACGACCTGCCCGGGGTGGAGCCGGTCGACCCCGGCGACGCGCGCTACCTGGGGTTTTTGCGCATTCTGCTGGAGCGGTTGCGCTCTCGCGGGGGAATCAAGCACCACTGGTTGGAGAACTACCTCGCCGACGCGGGTACCAGTCGCTATTCCATCTGGGGCAAGCGCCCGCCCGGGATGCAGGCGTTTCCGCACGGCGTCTCGGCGCCGACCTTCCTGCTCGACCGGTCCAAGGATCGCAGCGAGTTCGACAACGCGGTCGGCCGCCTGTCCTGGTACGAACGCTGGGCACAGCGCTGTCTGGACCTGACGCGTGAACAGGCCGCCCAGTTCTGGGCCGGGCTACTGCCCGCCCTGGCAGAGGGCCGCTTGCTGTCCGTGCGTACCGCGAAGGACAACGCGACCCGCATCCACGGCCTCTATCCCGGGGACATCAGCGCGCGCCTACTCTCGGACGACGACGTCAACATCGCCTATGTGCGCTGCGCGGTGTGTTTTTGGGAGCAGACCGTACATCCGAGTCTGCTCGACCAGTGGCACGGACAAAGATGCCCGTCCTATCGCTGCGAAACGGGTCGGCTCGTGGCCGGTGACCGGGTGGACGAACTCGACGTGCACCAGCGCGACCGGGACTATCGGGACGACTATTACCGCCTTCTGTATCGCGAAGCCGGCACCTATCAGGTCGTCACCGCGGAACACACCGGCATGCTGGACCGGCCGGAGCGCGAACGCGTCGAGGCCGCTTTCCGGGACGGAACCGGATTCAACGACCCGAACGTGCTGTCCTGCACGCCCACCCTCGAACTGGGCATCGACATCGGAGACTTGTCCGCCGTCGTGCTCGCGTCGCTGCCGCGGACACCGGCGAACTACGCGCAGCGGGTCGGCCGGGCGGGTCGGCGGACCGGGAACGCGTTCCTGCTGACCATCCCGGCCCGATCCCGGCGGGATCTGTACTTCCTCGACCAGACCAAGGAGATGATCGCCGGCCGGATCGTGCCGCCCGGCAGCCACCTGTCCGCGATCGAACTGCTGCGCAGGCAATACTTCGCACACCTGCTCGACCTGGCCGCGAGTGGACGGCTGGCGCTGGGGGATCGGGTGCTGCGGCCGATGCCGAACAAGGCACCCGTGTTCTTCGGTCCGTCCGCCTACCTGCGTGACCTGATCGAGGTCGTCATGGCACGGGGGGCGGAGTTGGTCGAGGGATTCCTCGCGCTCTTTCCCACCGGCGTCGACGAGCAGGCCGCGATGGCCCTGCGCGCGTATGCCACCGCCGGCCTGCGCAGCGCGCTGGAGGAGGCCGAGCGAGAGTGGTACGCAAGGCTCGACGTGTTGCGCGACCGGTTGAAGGCGATCGACGCGGCGAGCGCCGACCTGCTCGACTCCGATCCCGACCAGGCCCGGCAGAAGGCCGAGTTGGCCGGTGAACGACGTGCCACCGGCAGGCGGATGAAGGACATCGGCGACACCGACGCGCCGGGTGCGCTCGCCGAACTCGGCCTCCTGCCCAACTACGCGCTGATCGACGCACGCACCGCGCTGGACGCGACGCTGTACTGGGAAGCCGGCACGGACGAGGCCGGCAAGACTGTCTTCGATGGGGAACTGCGCGAGTACGAGCGTTCCCGGCGCTTCGCCATCTCCGAGTTCGCCCCTGGGAACACGTTCTATGTGCGCGGCTACCGGCACGAGATCTCCGGTGTGGAGATCGGCACGACCGAGCGACCCGGTTGGCAGATGTGGCGGATCTGCCCCGGGTGCGGTTACGTGCGCACCGACCACGCCGTCACCGACCGCTCGTCGTGCCCGCGGTGCGATACCTCCCGGATCGCCGACGACGGATCGTGCCTCTTCCGGGTGGTCCAGCCGGCCAGGGTGACCTCGCGGGACAAGCGCGAAGACGCGGTGATCCGAGACGATCGAGATGAGCGCGAACGGCGGTTCTACGAGGTGCAGACGGCGGTGGACATCCCCGTCGACAGCATCGAGGCGGCGTGGCGGCACACCCGGCAGGTCTTCGGGATCGACTTCAGCCGTCGCGCGACCATTCGTACCGTCAACCTGGGGCCGGCCCGCTTCGACATTCCCGCCTCCGACGATTTCGCCGGGCACACCGTGCGGCTCAACCCATTCCACGCGTGCACGGGGTGCGGCGCGGCGACCGCGGACGGCAAGCCGGTCTTCGACCACGACGCCGACGCGCTGACCTCATCGGTCGGTCGGGATCCTCGGCTCAAGCATCATCGGCCGTGGTGTCCGCTGCGTCGCGGTCGCACGGGTGAGGCCGAGCAGATTCCCATCCTGCTCGCTCACGAGTTGGAGACGGAGGCCATCCGGGTGCTGTTGCCGGCGGCGACCGTCCTGGTGGACGAGAAGGTGCACTCGTTCCGTGCCGCCCTGCGGCTGGGCGTGGATCGCCACTTCGGTGGTGATCCGGCACATCTGGACACCACGATCGCCTACATGCCGGACCAGGCGACCGATGAGCGACGCTCCTTCCTGGTCCTGTTCGACACGCTGTCCGGCGGCACCGGGTATCTCCACCGACTCACCGACCCGACCGCGTTTCGCGCGACGCTCGAAGACGCGCGGACGGCGCTCCTGGACTGCCCGTGTGTGGGCGAGGGGCGGCCCGCGTGCCACCGCTGCCTGCTGCGCTATACCTCGGAACGCTTCCAGGACGTGGTCTCCCGCAGCGACGCGCTCGACCTGATCGACAGTCTCCTCTTCGAGCCGGACGGCACCGAGGGGTGGCAGGTCGAGGAGATCACCGATACCGGCCGGATCGGACTGGACCGGCAGGTCGCCTCCGACTTGGAAGCGCGCTTCCTGGTGGCACTGCGCGAGTGGACCCGACGCAGTGACGACGCCGTGCTCGACGAGGAGGGGCGACACAGCGGCCATCTGCGGATCAACACCGGACAGGGCGTGGTCCATTGGCGCTTGCAGGCTCAGGAGCGACTCGAAGGCACCATCACCGACTTCACCTTCGTCCGCGTCGACGGTCCGGCGCAGAGCGTCAAGGTCTACCTCGACGGTCATCGCTACCACGCGACCCGCGAACACAACGCGCTCGCGGGTGACGCTGCCAAACGCACCCGACTGCGCGCCGAGAATCACGCGGTGTTCCAGATCACCTGGGACGACCTGGATCTGTTCGAGGGCCGCAAGGGCAGCCGCGCCGTGCCGGTGTGGCCGGCGTACGCCAACGGTGCCCAGGAGCAGGCGAAGAATGCCTACGAGCAGTACGGCGGCGACCGTTCCCGGCTCGCCGAGGTGGTGTTCGCGAATCCCATCGTGACCTTGCTCGCCTATTTGCGGAGTCCCGATCCAGCGGAGTGGGCGCGGCGTGCTCGTGCGTTGGTCACCGGACTGCTGGCCGCCCACGGCGTGACCCGGGTCGTCGCGACCGACAATCGGGTCGAATTGGTGGCGGCGCTGCGGAGGACGTTGCTCGGGCAGCGGGTCGACGGCTCGGGCCAGGGCGCGGGTCCGGTCATGGTCTTCTCCGGGCGGGACGACCATGGGCTTCCGTTGGTGATCGCCTTGGACGCGCACGACCAACAAGACCTCCGCTGGACGGCGCTCGCGATACTGGACGACGACCCGGAGGCGCTCGGCACACCCGCGCATCGGGCCGCCTGGCGGTCGTGGCTGAGCTGGTGCAATCTGATCCAATTCCTGTCCCGCGCCGGTGGCGATGGTGTGCAACTGACGGCCGGGCAGATCGCCGACTATCCCGTCGAGACCCTCGCGGTGTGCGGCGGCGCCGGTGAACTCGACAGTCTGATCGGAGCGGTCCCGCCGGTCGCGGTCTCGCCGGTGGAGCGCGGCTTGGCCGACGTGCTCGCCCGAGACGCTCGCTGGGATACCGAGGTCCTGCCGTACCTGGACGAAGAGGAACCGGGCCTTCTCGCACTTGCGGAAGAGATGGCGGCCCGGGGCCTGCCCGCGCCGATCGCCGGGCACGAACTCGACGAGAACGGCTGGCAGGCCGAGTTGGCCTGGCCGGACCGGCGCATCGCGGTGCTGCTGTGCGCGCGCCACGCGGACGACGACGAGGCACACCGCCGTAACGCGGCCTTCGTGCAGGCTCGATGGTCGGTGCGCACGGCCCCGGAATGGGCCGACCATCTCGATTCACTCGTCGCCCAGCTCGGCGACTCGTCCGACGACGCGAAAGGCGCTTCTCGATGACCGCCCGGCTGAGCCTGTACCAAAAGGCCGAACAGGAGTTGTACCGCCTCGAACGGTCGGTCAAGGCCGACTTCTACAACTTCAGCCACGAGTTCCGGGAGAATCCGCGCCAACCCGGGCTGCATCTGCAAAAGCTCAAGGGCGGATCCGGCGTCTATTCCGCGCGCGTCAACCTCTCGTACCGTGCCCTGCTCACCCGCGCCGGAGTCTCGGCGAGTGGCGAGGAGAGTTGGCTCGTGATTGCGGTGCGTCACCGTAAAGACGTGTACGAACAGCTGTCCGTGGCGGTCAACCGGGTCAACGGAGAACTCGAATTCGTCGATTTGTCCGTAGTCGGCCAAAGCGCGCTCCATCGCGCGGGGATCGCGCTCACCAAGGCCGAAGACGCGGACACGCCGGCGCCCGTGCCCACGCCGCCTTCCACTGCGGGGCCGCCCTTGCTGGAGGCGTACACGCCGAACGAACTGCGTGAACTCGGCGTGGCCGAGTCGCTGATCCCGCTCGCCCTCACGGTTACCGACAGCGCCGAACTCGACCTGTTGGTGGCCGCCGTCCCGCTGTTGTCGAAGGATGTCCTGTACGGACTGGCGGCCGGTCTCGACATCGATCAGGTCCGGAGCGAGATCACCGAGAAGTACGCGACGGAATCCCCGGTGGACACCGAGGACTTCGCCGCAGCTCTCGCCCGCACCACGGTCACCACCGTGGACGCGGCCCTACAGGCCGTACTCGACGAGGGAGACTTCCGGGCCTGGAAGGTATTCCTCCACCCGACTCAGCGCCGCCTGGTGCACCGCGACTACTCCGGTCCTGCCCGGGTCAGTGGAGGTCCGGGGACCGGCAAAACGATCGTGGCTCTGCATCGCGTCAAGTATCTCGCCGACCGGCTTCCGGAGGACTCCGGCAAGGCCATCCTGCTCACCACCTTCACCAAGAATTTGGCCACCGACCTTCGAGCCCGACTGGCGTCACTCATCGACCCGACCCGACTCGCACTCGTCGATATCGTGCACGTCGACCAACTCGCGACGCGGGTGGTGGGAGAGAACGCCACGCCGGGACGCAGCCGCAACCGAGTCGACGACAAGGTGGCTGCCCGCGAACTGCGCGACATGCTGTTCGAACTCGACGAGAGGTCGTGGGAGCCCGACTTCCTCATCGACGAGTGGGTTCAGGTGATCTTGGGCCAATCCCTGTCGAGCAGAGCGCAGTACTTCAAGGCCAGACGCTCGGGACGGGGCCGTCCGCTGACTCGTCCCGAGCGAGCGGTGGTCTGGAACCTGGTCGAGCAGTTTTCCGCCCGACTGGACAAATTGGGAATAGAGACTTGGGCCCAAGCCGCCGACCGGGCGGCCCGCACGGAAATCGATCGGGCCGCGCGCATCGCCACGCGACGTGCGGACGGGGCGACCGCCGGCGGGGAGCCGATCCGGGCAGAAGGGGACTCCGGGGCAAGATACAGGGATTATCGATACAAACACATCGTGGTCGACGAAGCCCAGGATCTACGCCCAGCACACTGGAAGATGTTGCGAGCGATGGTCGAACCCGGTGTCAATGACATGTTCATCGCCGGCGACACGCATCAGCGGATCTACGACAACCAGGTCGCGCTCGGGGCCCTCGGCGTGAACATCAGGGGCCGTGCCTCGCGCCTGACGCTCAGCTACCGCACGACGAAGGAGATCCTGGCCTCCGCGCTCACCATGATGTCGGGGGAGACGTTCGACGACCTCGATGATGGCAACGACACGCTCGCCGGATACCGGTCGGTGCTGCACGGTCCGCCTCCCGCATGGTCCGCCTTCGCCACCTGGCGAGACGAACTCGACGGGCTCGCGGTCACGATCGAGACATGGTGGAACGAGTTGGCGACCGACGAGCATGGTACTTCGCGAGACCCGCGTGGTCTGATCGCGGTGTGTGTCGCAGAACGAGACAAGGTTGACGAGGTGATGCACCACCTCACCGCCAAGACCGGCATCACCTGCGCCGAACTGACGAAGGAAGGTCCCAGGGGCGACGGGAAGGTACACGTGGGCACCATGCACCGTTTCAAGGGGCTGGAGTATCAGAAACTCGCCGTCGTGGCCGCCGCGGACGGCATTGTCCCCAGGGCCTCGATCGAGCGATTTCGTACACAGGACCCGGCGCGGTATGGCCGGGAGCGACGCAAGGCCCGCTCGTTGTTGTTCGTTGCCGCGACCCGAGCGCGGGATTCGCTTTCCGTCTCGTGGCATGGGGCGCGCAGCCCGTTCCTGCCCAGACCCTGACCGGTCGGTCCGATCCGCACGAAGGCGGCGGCCCCCTGTGGGCCGCCGCCTTCTTCGTCGAGGACACCGACCCGCCAATGCTCGCCTCTCGGCAAGTGGTCCCTCGTAGGGACTAATGGTTGGGCCCGGGGGCTTGGATCGAGCCGGTGTCGTCCACCAGCGTAACCGACCCTCCCGCCGGCGCCGGGAGATCGGCGAAGGACGAGGATCACAGTTTGCGTGGTCGGGGGGTCCGGGTAAGGCGGGCTCCCGGTCGCCCCGGCCGGCACGCCGATGTCCACGAAGTGAGACCATCGGGGGCGATGCGACCTCGGCGGAGACGGGCGTCGCAGCGATCGGAGGAGAAAGAGTTCATGCCCGCAGCGCCCAGCGCCTCGTACTCGATCACGGCTCGACTGGAGGTCCCCGCAGGGGGTCCGTCGGTCAGTCGGCTCACCAACACGGTGGAATCCGCCGGGGGGTCGATCACCGCGCTCGACGTCACCGCGTCCGGCCACGAGCGCCTGCGGATCGACGTCACGATCGCCGCGACCTCGACCGATCACGCCGACCGGCTCGTGGAGGCGATCCGCGAGATCGAGGGCGTCACCCTCGGCAAGGTCTCGGACCGCACCTTCCTGATGCACCTCGGCGGCAAGATCGAGATGCAGTCCAAGCACCCGATCCGCAACCGCGACGACCTCTCGATGGTTTACACCCCGGGCGTGGCGCGGGTGTGCCTGGCCATCGCGGAGAACCCCGACGACGCGCGCCGGCTGACCATCAAGCGCAACACCGTCGCGGTGGTCACCGACGGCTCCGCGGTGCTCGGCCTGGGCAACATCGGCCCCAAGGCCGCGCTGCCGGTCATGGAGGGCAAGGCGGCCCTGTTCAAGCGCTTCGCGGGGATCGACGCGTGGCCGATCTGCCTGGACACCCAGGACCCGGACGAGATCGTCCGGGCCGTGCAGGTGATGGCGCCGGGCTTCGCCGGGATCAACCTGGAGGACATCTCCGCGCCGCGCTGCTTCGAGATCGAGCGTCGGCTGCGCGAGACGCTGGACATCCCGGTCTTCCACGACGACCAGCACGGCACCGCGATCGTGGTGCTCGCGGCGCTCACCAACGCGCTGCGGGTGGTCGGCAAGAAGATCCAGGACGTGCGCATCGTCATGTCGGGCGCGGGCGCGGCCGGCACCGCCATCCTCAAGTTGCTCCTCTCCGCGGGCGCGGGCCACGTGGTGGTCGCGGACGTGCGCGGCGTGGTGCACACCGGGCGCGAGGACCTGGGTACGGACCTGCGCTGGATCGCCGAGCACACCAACGAGCAGGGCCTGACCGGCACGCTCAAGGAGGCCGTGGTCGGCGCGGACGTCTTCGTGGGCGTGTCGGCGCCGAACGTACTCGACGGCTCCGACATCGCCGCGATGGCCGCCGACTCGATCGTGTTCGCGCTGGCCAACCCCGATCCCGAGGTGGACCCGGCGGCGGCCCTGGAGCACGCCGCGGTGGTCGCCACCGGGCGCAGCGACTTCCCCAACCAGATCAACAACGTGCTGGTCTTCCCGGGCGTCTTCCGCGGTCTGGTGGACGCGCAGAGCCGGCACATCAGCGACGACATGCTGCTCGCGGCCGCGCGGGCGCTGGCGTCGGTGGTCTCCGACGACGAAGTGAACCCGAACTACATCATCCCGAGCGTTTTCCACCCGGAGGTCTCCTCGGTGGTCGCCGCGGCGGTGCGGGACGCGGTGTTGGCGGAGCGTCAGAACCCTGCGGGATGATCGTCGTACTGTCGGTCCGTATCCCGGTTGCGGGGCCCCCCGAACGGCCCCGTAATCTGCCGGAACCGCGAAATCACGGGGCTTTCCCAGTGATTTGGCGTGTCCTTGATTAGCTTCCGGGCATGGATGAGTGCAGGATTCGTCCCCGGGGCAAGAACAGCGAGTTGGACTGAACCACGTTTGCGACCACGTTCCGTGGTCGTCGGCGGAGGTCAGCAAGACACGGGAGTGACACATGAACCGCAGTGAGCTGGTGGCCGCCCTCGCGGAGCGCGCCGACGTGACCCGCAAGGACGCGGACGCCGTACTGAGCGCGCTCGCCGACGTGGTCGGCGAGATCGTCGCCAAGGGCGACGAGAAGGTCTCGATCCCGGGCTTCCTCACCTTCGAGCGCACCCACCGTGCCGCCCGCACCGCGCGGAACCCGCAGACCGGCGACCCGATCGACATCCCCGCCGGCTACGGCGTCAAGGTTTCGGCGGGCTCGAAGCTCAAGGCCGCGGCCTCGGGCAAGTAAGTCCGTAGCAGCCCCGGTGGAAACCGGAAGGGGGGGGGGGCGCGCGCGGGGGGGGCGGCCGCCCGCCCGCGGGGGGGCCAGCCGGGCGGGCGCGCGCGCCCCCCGCCCCCGCAGGCCCCCGCCGCGGGGGGGGAG